>SVRU01000048.1 GCA_015064665.1 Oscillospiraceae bacterium | reverse complement strand
TCTGAGTATCGTTACGATCTCTTTGTCGGTAGGAAGCGGAATAGGACCGCTGACCTTGCTTCCGTTTCTCTTGGCTACGTCTACAACCTTTGCTGCTGCGGCGTCAATGATTGCGGAGTCATAGCTCTTAAGTCTGACTCTGATTTTTCCCTGTGCCATTTTTTCTGTCCTCCTTCATATTTTTGTGCGTAAAGAAGGGCGATAGGTTTCACACTGCGCCGGGTGGTTCTTTCACACCCCTTAGAAAACGATTCGCGTACCCTTACCGCAGAGAGAATGCGAACCGAAACGCTTGGCGCAAGTATCCTTGCTCCGCCCGGTTAGTAACCAGACATACTCAGCGGAAATTCCCTGCTTCAAAGAGCAGCCACCTCCCGCGTCATCGCATATCAAGCCTTTAAATTATACACTATTTATATATAAATGTCAAGTGAATTTCAAAAAAACACTTTTATTTTCAGTAGAAAATGATAAAATTTCAAGTTTAATTTTTGTGCAATATTAACAAATTTGGTATTTTTGAAATAGTTTTGAGCTTTTTTATATGTTTTTTTCAGCTTTATTGCTTTTATTTACAATTTATTAACATTTATGTTGTAAAATAAATACAAAATTATTTATACGGCGAAGCTTTTTGCGCCTCTGAAGTATTTCTGAAAAACCGTAAACGCAACTTTTTTTACCGCCATATATAATATAAATGAAGGATTTTTGTGAAAAATGAAGCTTAGAACCACCCTGAAACGCGTGTATTTTCCCGTTCTCTTGGCCACGATTCTGCTCTCTTTAACGTTCAGAATTGCTGCCATTTTTGCGAATTATAACTTTAAAACAGGATTTTTTGAAAATAAAATTCTGATAAATATCGCCTCGGTAATCGTAATCGCAGGCGCCGTTTTTACGTTTACGTACGTCTTTACCGGCAGCAAGAAAAACAAGCTCATAGCAGATTTTTCAACCCCCGCAACGTATGTTCCGACGGGCGCCCTGTCCGTTGCGATGATATTCTTCGCAGCTCTCACGTTTATACAGAGCAGTAAAACCGGCTTTTCTATCAGAGAGTTTATGGCGCTCCCCGGAGCAACCTACACTCTGTTGTTCAAATACATCGCAAATAACATGTCAGCATTTGTTCTTAAGCTTATGGGACCGATGGCTATTCTTTCGGTAGGCTACTTCATACTCAACGCTTGCGTACTGAAAAGAGGATCATCGTTAAGAGCATTTTTCGGTACCGCTAACGTTCTTTTCCTCGCGTTTTACACAAGCTTCCTTTATTTCGACACCGCAACCCTCGCAAGAAACGCTCCCAACAAGATAGTTGATCAAATGGCGTTTCTCTTCGCCGCGTTATTCTTCCTCTATGAAATAAGAATATCTCTCGGCAGAGAAAAATGGAACTTATATTTAGCATTTGGATTTATTGCGGCAATACTTACAGCTTACTCATCTATCCCCTCGCTTGTGGTTTATTTTGTAGACGGACACGTTATCTCGAATAATATACAGGAAAACGTTCTTTCATTCGCATTGTTTGTTTTCATACTTTCGAGAATATTACTCGCCGCCTTTTTGAAGGAGGATAAGGAAAGCGAAAGTATTTCCGCTATCAGAGAATATTCAAGAGAGCGCAAGGAATATATCAAAGAAAAGGAAGAGCTGGCAAGAAAAGCGTATATGGAGCTTTATCAAGACATCAGAGACGATTTTGAAGCCTTCGTGGATGAAGATATCAATGCGGTTCAGCTCTCACTCAACGAAACCATAGATACAAACGAAAGTCTGAACGGCGAGTTTGCCGAAACAGCATTATTCGTCTCGGACGAAGTCGCTCTTGAAATAGAGCCTGTGCAAAACGCCGAGAGTGCGCCCGAATTTATTCAGGAGACGATTCTCTTCCCCGAAGAAACCGAAGCATTTGCGGATAACGAAGAAAACAGTCTTGCAGAAGACAGTACGGAAGAAGCATCCGATTCAAAAGACGAAGCAAGCGATAACGCTTAAGAGAGGAATATATAATAAAATGAAAAAAATTCTCGTCATTGACGGAAACAGTATTATCAACAGAGCATTTTTCGGTGTTCGTCCTCTCACCACAAAGAGCGGAAAGCACACTAACGCTATATTTGGAATGATAAATATAATTTCACGCCAGCTTGACGCGATCAAGCCCGATTATTGTGCCATAGCATTTGACCTCAAGCACCCAACGTTCAGACACGAGATGTTCACCGAATACAAGGCGGGAAGAAACCCTACGCCGCCCGAGCTTTTAGAGCAATTTTCCGACGCGAAGGAATGTATGGAGCTTATGGGAATTCACGTCATGGAGCTTCCCGGCTACGAAGCCGACGACATTCAAGGCACTGTGGCAAAAATGGCTCACGGCTGCGATGAGGAAACCGAAAGCTACGTGCTTTCGGGAGACCGTGATCTTCTGCAGCTTATAGACGGTAAAATCACCGTTCTTCTTGTCGGAAACAGCGAAACAAAGGCTATGAAAACAGAAGAGTTCAAGGAAAAGTACGGCATACTTCCCACCGAATTTGTGGATATGAAAGCTCTTATGGGAGACTCCTCGGATAATATCCCCGGCGTTAAGGGAATAGGCGAAAAAACAGCAGCGTCACTCATTCAGAAATTCAGCACGCTCGAGGGTATATACGAGAACATCGACGATGCTTCAATAACAAAAAGCGTAAGAACGAAGCTTATTGACGGCAAGGAAAACGCATTCCTTTCAAGAAAGCTCGCGAGGATAGAAACGAATGCACCGATCGGGAAGACTCTCGACGATTTAAAATACGAAGGTTTTGACAAATCAGGACTCTACAAAAAGTTTACCGAACTCGAATTGAATTCTTTCATTTCGAAGTTCAAATTACTTAAAAACGACGATGAAAGTAAACAAAGGTTGTCAAATACCGATGTTTGTCTCTCAAAAGAAGTTGATTCGAGCAAAGAAAATGACAAATGCATTTTCAAAGCTTCCGACGTAGTTTTAGCAAAAGGCAAAAGAATTTCCGTCTTACTTCTCGAAGAAGGAATAAACGTGTTCAACGGTGAAAAATCATACGTTATTTCTTACACGGATGGCGGGTTGCAATGCTTATTTGATAATGAATGCGAAATAATATGCTACGACGGAAAAGCATTGCTCCATAAATTGCGTTCTTTAGGCATTAAAACTTCACACGGTATCAGACTTCTCGACTTAATGCTGTATGCGTACGTCTTAAATCCCGGCAGCGGCGAGCCTAAGCTTGTTTCACTGCTTTCAATGTTTCTTGGCGAAGCTCCCGAGGAAAACTCACCTGTAGCTGAGCTTTTGCCAAAGCTCGAAGAAATAATGCTTAGTAAGATACGCGAGGCAGGCGGAGAAAAAATTCTTTTCGAGCTTGAGATCCCCCTCATCAACATTCTTGCCGATATTGAAGAAACCGGCTTCAAGATAAATAGCGAGGGTATGCTTGAATTTTCCGAGGCGCTTGACGGTCTGGCTCACGAGCTTCAGGAACGCATCTATATGCAGGCTCTCGGTGAATTCAACATTAATTCACCAAAGCAGCTCGGCGAGGTTCTTTACGTTAAGCTTGGACTCCCCTGCAAATCAAAGAAAAACAAGAACGGCTTTTCTACGGATGCGGAAACACTCGAGGAGCTTCGCCCTTATTCGCCGATAATTGACGATATACTCGAATACAGACAGGTCACAAAGCTCCGCGGAACGTATGCGGCTCAGCTGCCAAAGGTAGCCGACGAAAATCAACGCATACACACCGATTTTAAGCAAGCACTCACCGCAACCGGCAGACTTTCGAGCGCCGATCCCAACCTCCAGAACATTCCTATCCGCACAAAAATGGGACGCGAGATGAGAAGATATTTCATTTCGAAGGAAGGATATTCGCTCGTCGATGCCGACTACTCCCAAATCGAGCTTCGTTTGCTCGCGCACATTTCAGATGATTACAATATGTCCGAGGCGTTCAGAAGCGGCGCGGACATACACAGAAAAACCGCATCCGCCGTATTTGGCGTTCCCGAGGAATCGGTCAACGAAGAAATGAGAAAGCGCGCCAAGGCGGTCAATTTCGGCATAGTGTACGGCATCAGCGGATTCTCTCTTGCGAAGGACATAGGTATCACGACGGCTGAGGCTTCAAAATATATCAAGAGCTATCTTTTGAACTACCCCTTCATAGACTCCTATCTCGAGCATGTGGTTGAAGAGGCAAAGGCAAACGGCTACACCGAAACTCTTATGGGCAGACGCCGCTACATACCCGAGCTGAACGCGGCGAACGGTATGCAAAGAGCGTTTGGAAAGCGTGTGGCTATGAACGCTCCCATACAAGGTACTGCCGCCGATATTATGAAGCTTGCGATGATCAAGGTTTACAACCGTCTTTCAAAGGAAGAGCCCGCTGCAAAAATAGTTATGCAGGTGCACGACGAGCTTATAGTTGAGGCTCCCGACGAAAGCGTAGAAAACGTTAAAAAGATTCTTAAAGAAGAGATGGAAAGCGTAGCTTCGCTTAACGTTCCTCTAACGGTTGACGTAACATCAGGCAAGAATTGGTTAGAGCAAAATTAGCGTTTTTTGTGAATTTTAGTTTACATTTTGTCAAATAACACAATAAAGCAACAAAAGATAATGCCTATAAAAGAAAGGTATCCGGCACTCTTTTGTTGCTTTATTTTTGTTTTTATCTATTTGTTATTACTTATTTCTGTAGGATAATGGTGAAAGTCCAAATTCTTTTTTAAAAGCTCTACTAAAATAAAACGCGTCTGTAAACCCTGCCAAAAACGCAATTTGAGAAACAGAAAGATTCGACTCCTCAAGCATTCTTTTGGCCTTTTCAAACCGCAAATTATTAATGTATTTTATAGGCGTTGTATGCAAAATGCTCTTAAACATTCTGCGCACGGTAATTTCAGAATTCCCCGTTGATGTCACAATCCTCTCAAGCGATATTTCAGGATCCGTATAATTTTCCAAAATAAAATTTAGAACCTTATCAAACTCATTATGTTTTCCATAAACCGAATTGCTTCTTTTGCAACACTCGTAATATATATCATACAGAGTGCTCATGGCTAAAGGCATATTTTCTCTTTTGCTTCCAAGTTTTACGTGCAAGTATTTCAAAAATTTGTTATTCAACTCAATCGATGCCTTACCAAATTTTTCACTCGCGCGAATTTCACCGGTATTTTGAAAATCAAAATCGATACAAACGTACTTGCTCACCTCTTTCACGTTAATATCATATACGCTATCCTTTGCCAAGAAAAACGCATCGCCCTCGGATATCTTCAATTTGTAATCGCAAAATATATATTCAGCTTGGCCTAACAAATATACGACAAAGCAATCACTGTGCCTCGGAGCTTTGGATTTTATAACACCGCGGTTAAATCCACCCTCATAAGCATTATACAGCTTTTCTATGATAAGATCGGATTTCATAAAATGAGCTACAGACGAAATCTCACCTTAACGATCGGTTAAATTAAGCTGTCATATCCCTTTCATATTAATAATGCAGTACAAAAAACGCTTTCGACGCCTTTCAACACATTACGATAAGTATAGCAAAACATGTTTAAAATGTCAATGAAATATATGCAAAACATGTTTTTTCATGCAAGAAAAATCCATATGATTTTTTATTCTATTCCAAATAGTCCACCGATATTATATAATTAACCCATAACGCCTTTGCAATGATTATAGCATTGAAACGAAAATGAAGAGAAAAGAAAGGTTATATTATGGAAAAATCCATCTTTCCCTACGAGCTTATAAGTAAAAAGGACAGAGATAATATAGAAAACAAATATCACCGTCAAGGCGAAAAATTCGACCCTAAAAAAAGAATGAAGCATCACGGATACGATTATGACAAATCCACAGGACTTAGCGACGAAAAAATCATCGCCGAGCTTGATATAATTGCCGACAAACTCAAAAACGAACATCATTACAAAATAAAATCGGAGCTGTTTTCTTTTATCTTGGAAAACACAATGATAGATATAAACGAGCACGATTACTTTGTCGGTATGTATACTTGGGACAGAGTAATAGATAAGAATACCGTTGATAAATGGCAGAAGGAAGTTTATAAACGCGCAAGCGACGAAACTCCGGGATATTCAAGAGAGGATTATTGCAAAAGCGGTACAGCGTGGGCACATTTGGATTTTGATCACACGGTCCCCGATTGGACGTCGCTGTGCGAATTAGGATTTACGGGCATTCTGGAAAGGCTAAACAAAAGCTTTTACGATGCATCTGTAAAAGGCACTCTGACCGAAAAAAAGAAGCTCTTTTACAAATGCGCAAAAACCGAATATGAAGCGCTGATAAAATTCACCAAAAGGCTTTACGAATACTCTCTCACGAAGAATCACGAAAAAGCTAAAACGATTTCCGACTCACTCAAGAATTTATGTTACGGTCCTCCAAAAACCATGTATGACTGTCTGCAAATGATATACATATATTTTATGGTTTCGGAAAGCGTGGAGCATTACCAGGTTCGTTCACTCGGCTACGGCCTTGACGGAACCTTGTATCCGTTTTACAAAAAAGATCTTGAAAGCGGTATTTACACTAAAGAGGAGCTTTCGCGTTTTATTGCATATTTTCTTATGCAATTCTCTTCTATGGGAAACTACTGGGGACAGCCCTTTTACCTTGGAGGTTGCAACATTGATGGCAGTACCGCAGTCAACGAATTAAGCTATTTAATACTTGATATTTTTGACTCTCTTGGTCTTTATAATCCTAAAATACAAATAAAAGTTAGCAATAACACACCAAAAAGTTTTTTGACCAAAGCTTTAGATATGATTATAAGCGGCTCTACAAGTATTGTTTTCTGCAATGATGATATCGTAATTAAATCTATTATGAGAAGCGGATATACTTACGATGATGCCGTTTTGGCTGTAATAAAAGGCTGCTACGAATATGCGCCGAGAGCAAAAAGCATGGGTATCTCCTTTAATACCTTTAATGCTCTGAAGCCTGTATACTACGTTTTCTCTGACGGTTATGATACCGTAACAAAAAAACAGCTCGGTATAAAAACAGGAGACGTTGCAAGCTTCAAAAGCTTTGAAGAGTTTTATAACGCATATCTGTTACAATTCGATTACATTATAAACAAAGCCTCCAACTGGGTATATAACGCGGAAAAATACATTAACGACGTAAATCCCTCGTTGCTCTACGCGGCTACAATTCCCGCCTGCTGCGAATCGCTCACCGATGCTAACGACGGCGGAATAAGAAACGTTTCCGATATGCTTTTAAACGGACTCGGCTCGGCAACGGACGCACTGATGGCAGTTTACGAGCTAGTGTTTGAAAGAAAGGTTACAACACTTGAAGAGTTAAAGGACGCGCTTGAAAACAATTGGAGTGGATACGAAAGGCTAAGACTTGAAGCGCTTAACTGCAGGCATAAATACGGACGAGGCGATAGATTAAGCGATTACTATGCCGGCGCTATTCACAATTTCTTCGCCTCGCATTTTGCGGGACGCAAGAATTCACACGGCGGAAATATAGAATATGAGCTTCACTCAGCACTTGCATTTATTCATCAAGGCAAAGCAACAGAAGCAACCCCCGATGGCAGATATAAGGGAGATGACGTTTCCAAAAATGCTTCACCCACAACAGGCGTTGATATAAACGGAATTACAGCGCTTATAAAATCCGCCACGTCTTACGATCACTCTCTTTCAAACTCTGGAGCTTGTCTTGACAGCATGCTTCATCCGAGCGCAGTTCAAGGGGAGGGCGGCAGTGAAATATTACTTGGAGTTCTAAACACGTATTTCAAGCTTGGCGGCGCTTCTATACATTTCAACATATTCGACGCTAAGCTTTTGCGAGATGCTCAGAAAAATCCCGAAAAATATCAAAGCCTTCAAGTAAGAGTCTGCGGTTGGAACGTGCTTTGGAACAATCTTTCGAAAGAAGAACAAAACGCATACATTCTTCGCGCTGAGAAAATCAACTAATCAATTGTTTTTATTCAAACAAACACCATTTTTTTGACAACCAATATTTACAAAATAGGCTAACTTGAGCATAAAGCATCAAGTTAGCCTATTTCACTTAAGGAATTTATGTGAGTTTCAAAGGAATGCTTTTTATGGAAAATGCGTCTGCCGCATTTATACGTTGCGAATTATTTAACTATTATTATTTTTGAAAGGTTAAGCTCTTCATTTCCCGCTATGCCGTTCTTTTGAGCCAAAGCAGAAGGTGAAACACCGTATTTTTTCGACACGCTCCAGAGTGTATCGTCCTTTTCGGGATAATATACTATAACCGAGCAATCATTATCGGGTGTCTTTTCCTCATACTCAATATCCTTAAGTATTTTTTCGTTCTCCTTGATTTGCGCAAGAGCCGATATGAGAACCTGAGCTTCAACGTACATTTTTTCGCTGTCAAAAGTAACAGAAACATCACACGGTATGGCATTAATATCGAGCTTTGTATTTTCTTTTACGGGAAGTTTGTACTTTTTGGAAAGCTCAAACGTATGCTTTATAGGATAGCAATCCTCCATACTGTTTCCTCTTGCTATAACGTGAAGCTCAGCATCGCACGTAACTAAAACGTCCGTACCCGTGACGTCATATCTCGTGTTTTTAAGCGTTAATTCCTTCTCGATAATATCGGTAAGCGCAGACTCGCCGCGCTCGAAGTCGGTGGAGATAAACGCCTTATCAAAAATACACTCTCCGAGTTTTGCGTATTCGTAGCTTTCGTAAATACATTCGTTCTTGCAGCCCTTATAAAACGCATCCAAAGTGACAGAAATTTTCTCATTGTAATGATGCGCAAGAGTGCATTCGACAGTCATATTCATAACCACGGATACGGAGCATTCGTCATCATTATTAACGTTATTGAGATTGACGTTAACGCCGGTAACGTACGCCATAGGAATAAAGGCGCTTTCATCATACGTTTGACATTCTACATGCTCTTCCACGGGAATACGCTTTTCTATTCTCACTATTCCGTCATCGCTTCTGAGAATGCAAAAAGCATCTACGTATCCCGAAAGATTTACTCCCCCGTCGGTTTTATGGACTCCGTCAATAAAAGCCTCTGCAAAGCTTTTTACCACTTCCACGTCATCAGTTGTCTTTTCATCGATTTTGTCTATTTCCTCGGCATATTCCCTCTCGGCGCACTTGAGATATTCAGCGGTGTGTACTTCTATTTCCTTCTTTAATGCTTCCGCGCCGTCGTATTCAGACCGCTCGCAAATTTCTTCCGTCTCAACAAATGAGATATCGCAGCCGACGGTCGCCTTTGCTGAGATTTTTCTCGGTCCTCCGAGCTTAAGCGCGACCGATTGCACCTTATAGCCGACGTCGGCATCATCCAAATTTCCGAGCGCTTTTTCCGCAATCTCGCAATCCTGAGTGAATACCGCCTCGGTCAAGGTATCCTCGCTGTCAAGATACACGACTCTGAACGTTACAACGGCAAGAAACGACGCTTCATCCGCCGTCACGAGCTTATTACAAGGAGTTACGTACGCATTATACTTGAGCATACGCTTTATATCGCCCATATAGTCGGGAAGCACGAAATCGGTACCTACTTCCTTTCTTACGATATTGCTCCGTATTTTACGGGCGGTAAGCGCATAATCGCCCGTGCTTTTTTCCATTTCAAAACCAGACATAAAAAGCCCTCCGAATAGTATTTGTTTCAATACTATGCGGAAGGCTTTGATTTTATGCTTATCAATTACCCGAGCCGAGAGTTTCCATAAGTCTTTTATTAAATTCGTCAGCGGTATTATAACCCATACGCTTCTGACGGTTATTCATAGCGGCTACCTCGATAACTACAGAAAGGTTTCTTCCGGGGCATACGGGAAGAACTATCATAGGTACCTTTATACCGAGTATATCCATAGTATGCTCTTCTATACCGAGTCTTTCGTACATCTTGCCTTGCTGCCAGTTTTCAAGGTTTACAACAAGGTCTATCTTTTCGGTAAGCTTAACAGAGCCCATACCGAAGAGTCTGCGAACGTCAACTATTCCTATGCCTCGAAGCTCAACGTAATGACGAATGAGCTCGGGAGACTGACCTACGAGGGTTGTTGCTGAAACACGCTTGATTTCAACGGCGTCGTCCGCAATAAGTCTGTGACCGCGCTTTACAAGCTCTATTGCCGTTTCACTTTTTCCGACGCCCGAATCACCAAGAAGAAGAATTCCCTCTCCGTATACCTCTACGAGAACGCCGTGGCGAGTGATTCTTGGACCGAGCTCAACGTTAAGAAACGCAATAAGCGCAGCCATAAACTCGGACGTACGAGTTGTGGTTCTCAAAAGCGGAACCTCGTATTTTTCCGCAAAGGAAATAATCTCATCATTTACCGCTATAGAGGATGTATATATTACACCTACGGGATTGGACGCAAAAAACGAATCAAGTCTTTTTCTTCTCACGTCCTCAGTAAGAGTATTAAGATACTGACTTTCGTTAATTCCTATCACCTGAAGTCTTTCCTGCTCATAGTAATCATAATAATCCGCCGCAATCTGAAGACCGGGACGGTTCACACGGGAACAGTCAACAAAAATCTTTTCGGGCAGCTCCGGCAGATAAAGAGTCTCCAGATCAAATTTTTCAATTACCTTTGATAACTGAATTTTATACGTTTCTTCCATAGCTTTTATCCTTTTTATAAGTTAATTTCTTCCTTTTTTGTATATTGTATCACAAAACGCCGACAAATGCAAACATTTTCATCTTTTTAGCGTGTTTTTTTTACAATGGCTTGATTTGTTTACATTTATCTGCTAAAATATATAAAAATAAGTTCAAGAGGTTCTGTGATGAAAAAACTGATTGCTTTAATTCTTTGCCTCGCAACGCTCCTTCTTGCCGTTGGGTGCAAAAAAGACAAATACCCCGAAATCAAAAGCACCGCCGAGGAAGCTCGCGTCATGATGTCCTTTAGCATCGGTAAGGAAACGTACGAGATGAAATACGAGCTTTACCGCGCGCTTTTCCTTAATTTCTCGGGATACTACGATAACGGAGACAAGAGTTTCTGGGACAAGCCCGAATCAAAAGACAAGCTCAATCAACTCAATAACAAAATTCTTGAATACACGCTCGATATTTTTGCCGTTCTCCACGTTTCAAAATCCATAGGATTTGACCCTTACTCAAAGGAAGCGGAGGAGATGATCAGCGAATATATTGCCAAGAGCGTTGAGGGTGACGGAGACACCGTTATAGGCTTTGGCGGTAACTACGACGCTTATCTCGAATCCATAAAGGCGGCAAATATGAACTACTCGGTTCAGAAGCTGCTTTACAGATACTCTATCGCATACGATAAGATAATCGCGCATTATCAAGGAACGTCAAACGAAAATAATCCCGGTGAAAATCAGAGCGGCGCTCTCGTTTATACTCCCGACGACGTGTTTGCCTTCTATAGCGGTGATAATGCCGTGAGAATAAGCCCCGTGGTAATCGACGCTACTTACTTTACGTACGAAAGAGCTAAAGAAATACGTGACGAAATAGCTTCGGCTCCAAACACGGCAGAGGCTCTTAAAATAGCTATAAGTAAAACGGCGGCAAACGAATCCGATATAAACAACGGCGTTGTCATCGGTACTCATACGCTCGACAAGGCTTACTACACAGACGTAACTATAGCAGCCTTCAATATCGGTATCAACGAAACGAGCGACGTTATCACAGTCGTTACCGACACGGGAGCGGAATACTGGATACTCTATAAGCGTGAGAAAAACGACGAGCATTTCCACAGCCATTACAACACGATGGCAGGCGTTTTTGCCTCTCAGAAGATAGGCGAAATAATCGACGCCGCAAAAACAAGCCTTAACAATTCCCGCTCAGAAACGAGCGATTACAAAAATCTTAAGCACTCGGGTATCTCAATGAAATGATAGTAAGAAGAAAATTGACAAAATTTCCGCCCGAAAGCCTTCCTCTTAACGAAAAGGGTAAGCATCTTTCATTAGTTGGAGCTGACGAGCTTGTCGTAGAAACGTATGAATTCCTAAAAACGTTTTACAAGGGCTGCTTCGACGCATATCTTACACGCTTTGGCTACAAAAGCATTTTCATCTGTATTGAAAACTTCGCGATAGTTATTAAAAGCCTTGTAAAAGCGGTGTTCGCAAGAGAGCTGATAGTTATAAGATTCAGCGAAAACGCGGACGCAATCTCAATGGATTGGGAATTTGATACGTCCGTTATCTCAGACGAGCTTCGCAAAGAAATCAAGACTCTTGCGAACGAAGGCGGTTTTGATATAACGTTTGATGATAAATCAGCGCATATCGAAATAGAATTTATGCCTAACTCTGTACCGTACGTTAACTCGATTACGACAAGAATTGTTTACAATACGTTGGTATATGTGTTTAATAACAAACAACTTTAATGATTTTTTAATTAAAAACGGATGTTCGCCGAGCATCCGTTTTTTTGTTGCCTTAAATTGTTAAGGATATAAAGCTTGAATGCGGGCAAATTAAAATTGCGGTGATTTAACACCAGCTCTCAATAAAGGAATTCACCGATGAAAAAGATAAACCGAATAACAAAAAGTCTTTTATTTGCCCTGCTCAGTGCCACTCTTTTGCTTTCCTCGGGGATAAGCGCCTTTGCCGAAGAACTAATCAGCGAAGGCACAAATCCTTTGGAACGGGAAGCTTCGGTCGGCTCTTCTATGGGAGATTCGATTGAAGTCGGTTCTCGATTTTTCGAACTGATATTCGGCAAAAAAGAACAAAAACAAGCGAGCAAGGATATATATCTATGCCCCGGAGGAGACGCCTTCGGGGTTAAAATAAGCGGAAGCCACGTTACCGTGTCGAAAGTAATCAACGAAACCGACGATTCTCCGCTCCGTGTTGACGACAGAATATTATCTATTGACGGAAAAGAAATCTCTACAATATCAGAAGTCAAGGACATGGTTAATTCATCGGATGGCAATGCTCTTGAATTCGAGGTATTGAGAAACGGTAAAAAAATCAAATTCGACCTTACGCCCCACCCCGTGGGAAGCCAATATCATCTTGGCGTTATGCTGACGGACGGCGCTTCGGGAATAGGTACTATAACCTACTACGATCCAGAAACGCTCGCCTTTGGAGGACTTGGACACGGTATATGCGCTAAAGACTCATCAGACGTGTTAAAAATGACACGCGGTGAGGTTACGGGCGTAATTTTAGCCGGCGCAAAGCGCGGAGAAAAGGCAAAACCCGGGGAGCTTAGAGGCGTCCTCACAGACAAAATCTTAGGTACAGTGGATAAAAATACAAGCTGCGGAGTTTTCGGCACTTTGAAGAGCGAGGCTATACAGTCCAATGCCAAAGCAAGCGCACCAATTCCTATTGCTCACCGGGATGAGATCAAAGAAGGCTCAGCTACTATTATTTCAACTATAAAAAGCGGAGTCAAGGATGAATATAAAATCGAAATCTATGATATAGAGCGTACGTCCGCCGAATCAAAATCCTTCAAAATACGTGTTACAGACGACACGCTCCTCGCATTAACTGGCGGAATAGTCAGAGGTATGAGCGGCAGCCCAATTATCCAAGACGGCAAGCTCGTCGGCGCAGTTACTCATGTATTGGTAGCTGATCCAACCGAGGGGTATGGAATATTTATTGAGAATATGTTATCCGCGGCACAGAGCGAAGCAATACCCAAGGCAGCATAATGTTGGATTTGCGAAGCACTACAGTATAACAGTTTCCGGAACTTTTCGAAAGAAAAGCCCCTCTCGCATCTGATATGCACCCCAAAAGTGTCTAGCTTTTTGGGTGCATATCATCGACCGAGAGGGGTAAAAACTTTGATTTATTAATATTGTTACAAGATAATGCTGTGCAACTTAGAAATGAGTCTTATATGCTTCATCGGCTTATCAACTCGCGACCAGTAAATGAGCATACTAAGATATGATATTTTCAACTATATCAATTATGTTTTCTTTCGCCATTTTATTATCGGTAAGTTGTCACTAAACTTTTAATATATCAATTAGAATCGCGACGAAACTTATTCAACTCAAATGTGAATGCTCAAAAATGACAGAAAGATATTTAATCAACTGCGTTTCCATTCACTATACGGATATGTGCTAATTAGATATGTTGCGGCAGTTGCTGTATTTTGAAGTTCCAACGAAGTAGCGCGGTTCCAATTATTAGTATTTTCGAACGTAACACTTGAAAGTTTTTCACAACCATAGAATGCATAGCTATCAATTTTATTTATGTTACTAGGGATTGTTATGCTGACAAGATTTGTACAGTTTCGGAATGCCGAATAACTAATGCTGATCATATTAGACGATAACACAACCCTTGAAAGGTTAGTGCAATCTTTAAAAATATATTCTCCAATTGTTGTAATAGTATTACTCATTACGATTTCGGTGAGATTTTCGCAACCATAGAATGCACTTTCTCCAATGCTCTCGCAAATTCCGCCTTCTTCAAATTCGACTGTTGAAATTCTAAGGTTATCATAAAACAAATTTGTGGGTATTCGAACTACATCCTTGCCGATAATTACCTTAATATTCTGCCCCAATTCATCTTTACCAAATATTGTCGATCCATTATCACGATCAGTCATATTCGGAACATTATAGTATATTTCATAAAGACTTATACAATTACCAAATGCACCAAAACCAATACTTGAAATATTTTGAGGAATGCTTATTTTTTCTAGGCTGGTACAACTGCCAAAAGCAAAATTTCCAATGCTAGAAACATTTGTCCCTATTGTTACGCTATTTAAATTTGAGCACGATGCAAATGCACCATCACCAATAGTCGTAACAGAATTTGGCATAGCCAAACATGAAATGTTTGTATAAGCAAACGCATAATCTCCAAAGATAGCGACATTATTACCGAGTGTCAACTCAGTAAGATTAGAACAGTGTTCGAACGCGCTTTCCTCTATGGTTACTACATTATCTCCGATAGTTGCTCTTGTTAAGCTGATACAATTTTCAAAAGCACAACTTCCAATGCTGGTACAAGCACTATTCCCTTCAAAAATCACGCTTGAAATATTGGGGAAAAACGAAGGTATATTGCCTGATACTGTAAACAAAAATTTTGGAATTCTAGTTACATCTTTGCCTATAGTTACCTCAATTCCATTTCCGCTTTGCCCAGCACCCTGAAATACTGAACTAGAATATGACAAATCCCGCATTTCAACTGCGTTGAAGTAAATATTCTCCAAATTATCACAGTTAACAAAAGCCATTTCCTTGATATCCATAACCGCATTGCAAATGGTGATGCTAACGAGATTAGTGCAATCTGCAAACGCACGGGAATCGATAACCTTGATGTTTCGTCCTGTAACCACGCTTTCTATAAGGTTGCAAGATCGGAATGCACCATACGCTATTGATGTTACAGGTATATCATTATAATATCCCGGTATATATATATCAGCATCAATACAAGTACCAATTCCCACAATAGAATATGTTCCATCATCAAGAAGCGAATATTGCAAACCTTTGCTACAATCTTCTTCACCGCAGCGGCTACACACTTTATCAACGAAATCATGCTGGACAATAGTTTCTTCTTCCACTTCAGCATTAATATGACAAGTTGTACATGTCTTGAGCACTCTTCGCTCCGCACAAGTAGAAACAATTACATAGAAATCAACAAGATTATGCTCGCCTGTCGCAACCTCAAAAGTATCTTTATAGTTGCTTCCACAATTCGAACAAGAATGAAGCGTATAGCCTTGTTCGGAGCAGGTGGGAGCTATAACACTTGTCGTATAATTATGCCAAGAACCACTTTCGCTCTTAATTGCGGAAGAACCGCATATGGTACAAGATTGACAAAGTACCTTAGTTGTGCAAGTTGAAAGCATCTCGCTCCAAGCTCCATAGTTATGTACTGCCTTTGCCGTATAGGTGTCACGATACTCATAATCACACTTGCTACATTCGTGCAAAGTATAACCTTGTTCGGTACAAGTTGCGCTTACAACAGTATTCTTGTAGCTGTGACCAAGCGAGGATACAAAGTCATAATCCTCAAATCCGCACTTGGAACAAGTACGTACTTTAACGCCCATAGAAGTACAATTTGCCTCTGAAACGATACTCCAAGAGGAATAGGAATGACTGCAAGCGGGAACCCTGCCACAGTTAATTGTACTGTTATCGGTCAGAGTGATAATAAGCTCACCGTTGGCATTGAACGCGATTCCCTTGATACCAACACCGTCAACGCCATTCGTACCGTTCGAGCCGTTTATACCGTTAGAACCGATAATCTTGCCAACGTTAATTTTTTCACCATTTGAAAGAGTGAAAATAAGTTCGCCGTCGTTGTTAATTTCTGCATCTACAACGCTTACACCATCAATACCGTTGTCACCTCTATCGCCCTGAGGACCTTTAATATTGCCGAGATTGAGCGTAACGCCTGTAGTGAGAGTAACGGAAAGATTTCCGTTTTCATCAACCTTTACGGTTTGGATGCCAACACCGTCTGCGCCGTCAGTACCATTTACGCCAACAACTTTGCCAAGGTTGGTGTTTGTACCATTAGAATAGGAGAGTATAAGCTCGCCATTTGCATTGATTTCGGATTTAATTACAGATACACCGTCAACGCCATCTTTTCCGTCTTTACCGTCAGCGCCATCTTTTCCGTCCTCGCCGTCTGCTCCGTCAGAACCATTAAAGCCGTTTGCTCCATCCTTACCATCCGTTCCAACTACTTTACCTACGTTTATAATGTTTCCGTTGGAGAACGTGAACACAAGTTCGCCATCCGCATTGATTTCAGACTTGGTGATAGAGATTCCGTCTTTGCCGTTTACGCCATCTTTTCCATTCTCACCGTCAACACCGTCTTTACCGTCAGCACCCTTGATGTTGCCAAGATCGATTACGGTACCGTTAGTAAGAGTGATTACAAGATTGTTGCCATTCAATGCAACATTGGTGATGCCAACGCCATCAGCACCATCTTTGCCATCTTCACCGTCAGCACCGTTAGAGCCGTTGTTGCCATTGGTTCCGTTAGAGCCAACAACTTTGCCTACGTTTACAGTGCTTCCGTCAGAGAACGTGAATACAAGCTCGCCATCCGCATTGATTTCGGACTTAGTGATGGATATACCATCTTTACCGTTTACGCCATCTTTTCCATCCTCACCGTCAACACCCTTGATGTTACCAAGGTCGATTACAGTTCCATTTGTGAGAGTAATTACAAGGTTGTTACCGTTTAATGCAACGTTGGCAATACCAACGCCATCAGCACCATCTTTTCCATCTTCACCGTTAACTCCAACGATTTTTCCAATGTTAAGAACTTCGCCGTTCGTCATTTCAAAAACAGCCTCTCCGTCTTTATTAACGGTTACGTTATTGATTCCTACGCCGTCCTTGCCGTTGGAGCCGTTACTTCCGTCCTTGCCATCGTTTCCATCAGAACCGTCCTTTCCGTTTGTAACGTTAAAGAAGCTCTCGCTTTCATCCGAATATAGAATTCTATACGTATCAACGTTTTCTTCGGTTGAAATTTTTACGATAGAAACTATGCCAACTCCGTTTTCACCCGGAAGTCCCTGCGGTCCATTTTCGCCTTGCGGTCCTTGTTCACCTTGTAGGCCTTGTTCACCTTGTGCTCCTTGCTCGCCTTGTGGTCCTTGCTCGCCTTGTGGTCCTGTCTCTCCTTTATTGCAAGCAATCAAAGCGAAGCAAAGCAAGATTGACAAGACTAAAATCAAAAGTTTTTTCATTTCTTTTCTCCTTTGTTAAAATGATCATTATTCAACTTTGATTGTTTATATGATATCACTTTTTTTCATTTATGTCAATAGCAATAACTTTATTTTTAGTTATTAGTATCTTCTTTTTAAGCTATTGGTGTTGTATAATTTATGTAGAAGATATTAGGAAAGGAGAAAAAATGAACGTTGATTATAAATTAATCGGTGAGCGAATCAAAAAGGCTCGCAAGCTTAAAGGAATCACACAAGATGTCCTTGCGGAAAAGCTTAGCGTATCTATTGGATACGTAAGTCAGGTTGAACGAGGTATAACAAAAATCAGTCTTGATCTTCTTGGTGCAATTTCAAGCATACTTGAATGCGATATTGCAAGCTTCATATCCGAAAGTGCGACCAACTCGAGCGAATATATGGAATCCGAGTTACTCTCCGAAATCCGCAAGCTTGACTCGAAGAAAAAGAAATATATACTGGAAATAATTAAACTAACAAATGATATAACGTAAAAAGGTAATGCTTTTCCGAAAACAGACTGGCATTACCTTTATTTTTATGAATTTTTTGTTAAAATGTGTTGTCCCTATTATAACACACTCCTCTTCCTTTGGTGATGTCATATAGTAACAAATATCACTTGCTATTTCGATTTTCTTTTAAATATTCCACAAATGCAAGGTAGTTTTTTCTCATAACTTCATCCAGTTCATCGATTCTCGCAATGGTCGCGAGTGGTAGAGGAATATGCTGATGCTCATAAAAATTATCATCAAACCGATTCTCTCGTATTGCCGGAGAATCAAGCGGTATTACATAAAACTCTTCACCCAACCCATCACATTTATCATTCCAATAAATTGATACTCCAAATTGTTCCTTTTCTTCATAATCTAAATACTTAATGATAGCATAATCACATGCAAAACAAGGGAATTTCAATTCATCACATCTGTACGGACAGATTTCATTGCACTCGGAACACAGGGTATCTAATTCACAATCAGCTGAAGCTTGAAAATCTGAAATTTCCAAAATTACTTTATTTGCTCCCAAAACACATTCAGCATAGGAATCTTCTTCAAATTTATTTTGTTCAAAAAATATCTTCCGCTTCGTTATTTTATATTTAGTTTTCTCGGTTTCCTTCGCATCGACAGATGCGTATTCTTCATAAAAACGATCAATACACTCAAGCGCAGCTTTGTAAGATGCGCATATATAGCATTCGTCATGAGAATCGGGCGTTTCCTTGATGTGCAACTCATAGACAAATCCCGGAGATTCTTCCATAAATCTATTAAAGTTATTTTTCTCATACTCTATATATGATTTTGCTAACGCCGCAACGTTAGAAGAAGCAATTGTCGAAAACTGCTCTAACATAGCCAGTTTTTCATAAAACGTGGGAGCATAGTTATAAATTATTTGGAGCAATTCACTTTCTGTAAACCGGTGATTTGTTGCTTTTATTTTCGATTTCAAGTCACCCGATGGCAATAAATTAATAATTTCATTTACCATATAGATTCTCCTGTCTAAACAATTTCGCAATCCAACAAAAAGTTGATCACATCGATATTGATAACTTCCTGCACAAGTGCAGAAACTTTTCAGTAACGATACATTACCCCTCAATACATTCCGGATTCAACAAAAAGTCATAAATATTCACCGTCAATATACCGTGCTCATCATAATAGGGAGCGACAATATCTTTGGTAACGATGATCTTTTTAAAAGAGTCATCAATCTTACGGAAGGGGCGAATTTCTTGCGAGCGTTTTTCCTCGTCGGGAATGGAAAACGCCGATTGAATGTAAAAACGCTTGGAACCAAGGTTGCAAACGAAATCGACCTCAAGCTGCTTTCTCGTCACCTTTCCGTCCTTGTCTTTTTCGGCAATTTGTACTACACCCACGTCAACACTGTATCCGCGCATACAAAGCTCGTTGTAGATCACGTTTTCCATTGTATGCGTTTGCTCGAGCTGACGGAAATTGATACGCACATTGCGGAGTCCGAGATCGGAAAAATAATATTTTTTGGGCGTTTCGATATAGCTTCTTCCCTTAATATCATATCGCTCTGCCGAATCAATCAAGAAGGAATCCTCAAAGCAATCAATATATTTTTTGATGGTTGCGGCGGTGATCTTTGATTTTTTGACCGTCTTAAAGGTGTTTTTTAGCTTTTCGGGATTTGTAAGCGAGCCGATGGACGAAGAAAGAATATTCAAAAGATCTTCAAGCTCTCCGATATTTCTGATCTTGTTTCGCTTTACGATATCCGAAATATAAATCTCCCCAAACAGATTTGATAAAAGCTTTGCCTTATCCTGCAAATTTTGTCGCAAGACTACAA
This sequence comes from Oscillospiraceae bacterium, assembly GCA_015064665.1. The sequence goes on along the minus strand of SVRU01000048.1, from coordinate 124 downwards.
GCGGAATACCGCCGTAAAGCATATATTCCGAGAGTCCCTCGTATTTGTCGCCCTTATAATAGCTCATAAATTCCGCAAAGGAAAGCGGATGCATATGGATCTCGTCACCGCGTCCCGCAAACTC
>SVRU01000047.1 GCA_015064665.1 Oscillospiraceae bacterium | reverse complement strand
GTTTGAGCAGATAATTCCGCCGCTTTCAAAAGAAGAATTTGCACAGCTTGAGGAAAATATCTTGAAACTCGGTAAAATTACAGACCCTATTCAAGTATGGAAAGGCTTTATTGTTGACGGTCATCAAAGATATAAAATACTGCAAAAACATCACGAAATCACTTTTACTACTTTTGAAATGGATTTTGAGAGTGAGGAAGAAGCTATTGCTTGGATATGCAGTTCTCAACTTGGACGACGGAATATTACAGAAATACACCGAGAGTATCTTATCGGAAAGAGATATTCCAAAGAAAAGGATATTCGTGGCGGAGATAGAAAAAGTGAGGAAGCAAAATCAAGTGTTCAAAATGAACACTTGAAAACGCACGAGCTAATTGCACAAGAAAGTAACGTTTCGGGAATGAAAGTAAGAAGATCTGAATTTCTTGCAAATGGTATAGATGCGGCAGAAGAAGAACATCCGGGAATAAGGGATATGATTTTGTCGGGAGAAATAAAGCCTCAAAAGAATGAGCTATATGAAATAGCAAGACTTCCTAAAGAAAAACGAAAAGAAGCCGTGGAGCTATTGCTTGTTCCTAAAGATGAACGGCAAGAACAGGAAATTGCACGTGAAATCGAAGAAGCTTTTGCAAATGGAGTATTTCAAGATGATGAACCTCTAACTGAAGCGAAACCTGAAATTGCGCCCGTTGAGCATAAGCCAAAAGAAATCCCTGCGGAAGTAAAAGAAGCTCCTGCCGGGGCGAAAGGCGAACCTCCTCGTGAGATAGAGCAAAGCATCATCCATTCGATGTACGGGACATTGAATATGTTTATTGAAAGTATAAACGACTATCTCGCACGTTTCCCAAGACTCATAACAGAACCTAAATACCGCGACCAGACGCGAGAGCTTATGACCGCTGCGAAAAAATTTATCATTGAAGTGGAAGGGGATTTGGAATGAATAATTCTGATAATAACAATTATGTAGCCACACGCGACAGGGATTTTAATTTGATGTATAAAATGGCGCGTGTAAACAGTGCCGATATCGACACAGCAACATATCAAAGAAAGCTTGACAAAAATAAGGTCAAGCGAATTGCCGCTGAATTTGACGAGCGTATCGCAAATGAACCCAAGCTGAGCTACCGTGACGGAAAATATTACGTGTTTGACGGACAGCATACTATTGCTGCACGAAAAAGCCGTAATAAAGAGCTTGACGTAGATATTATCTGCAAAGTGTACTTTGATATGACACCCGAGGAGGAAGCGATGTTGTTTGCGGCACAGACAGGTATATCCTCAAAGCCTACGCCGGGTGTGACACTCAAGGCGAAAAGTATGGGGCGTGATAACGAAACACTTGCCTTTATAAAAGCAAATGCCGTATTTGATATTCAGCCCAGTTACTCAGACGTTAAAGGAAAATGCCGTTTGAGATGTATCAATACGGCAATGAGAGAATTTGTTAAGCTCGGAGAAAAGAAATACAAGGAAGCCTTGAAAATTATCGTGGGAGCATGGAAAGGAGCGCCACAGTCTTTGGTTTCTGATGTGATAGTAGCTGTTTGCAGTTTTGTAAGCATATACTTTGGTGAATATGACCGCAGAAAGCTTATTCTTAAATTGTCACATACTGACCCATATGATATCGTACGTATTTCAAGAACTTACGGGGATGGCGGCGGAAAGAAAAAAGCCCTTCAGCGCATTGTTAATGTATATAACAATGAAAATGAATCTGACCCGCTACCTGTTAAATTTTAAGCTCAAAATTATCCTCTGCGGGGCCTCTGATATACGGAGGTTCCGATTACATAGCGTGTGATTACACGCAAGAAAAACATATTGGAGGAAAGAAAAATATATGGAAAGAAAAATAATGCGCGGAGAAATTTACATCGCAGACCTTGACCCTGTCATAGGCTCGGAACAAGGGGGAGAACGCCCTGTGTTGGTTATACAGAATAACAAAGGCAACAGATACAGCCCAACCGTGATAGTGCTTGCAATTACAAGCAAGTGCAACAAGAAAAAGGAGATGCCTACACATATCGGGATAGATTGCAGTATGCTTTCAAAAGATTCCGTAGCTCTTGCAGAGCAGGTGAGGACACTTGATAAATCGCGTCTTACGGAATGTATAGGGCATGTGGATACTGAAAAGATGGGTGAAATAGACAAAGCAATAAAGATAAGTATGGGAGTGAAATAATGCCGGAAACGATAAGGAACGAAATGATATATCTTGCATCGGTGGATTTATTAAGACGAATGCTTCGAAGCGGAGATTTTGATAAAAATGTTCTTGACAGATTAAACAGAAAAAATGCAGAAACTATGAAATGCAGGGTGGTTGACCTCTGAAAAATCGCATCCTTGCGTGATTTCAAAAAAAGAATAAAATGATAGTAGAAACGGAGGCGAGATAATGAATAACAGAAAAACAGTTCAAATAATTCAACCGACAATAGGGCTTGAGGCGGAGAAAAAGATACGTGTAGCGGCATATTGCCGTGTTAGCACGGATTCAGACGACCAAGTTAATTCTTTTCTCGCTCAAGTGAAATACTACAACGATTTTATTAAAGCGCAGAAAAATATGATTCTTGTCGATATTTATGCCGATGAAGGAATTACGGGCACGTATATGAGCAAACGAGATGAGTTTATGCGCCTTATTAAAGATTGTACTCTTGGGCGGATAGACAGAGTGCTGGTAAAGAGTGTGTCGCGATTTGCAAGAAACTCTCTTGAATGTCTTGAAACAATAAGAAAACTAAAAGAATGCGGTGTAAGCGTAGTTTTTGAAAATGATAACATCGACACAAAAACAATGAACTCCGAGCTTATACTGTATGTTAAAAGTGCGTTTGCACAGAATGAGGCGTTAGCAGGTTCACGCAGAGTGGCTACGTCATACCGAATGAAAATGGAGAACGGTACGTTTTTTACATACTGTGCTCCATACGGTTATAGACTTGCAGATCAAAAACTTGAAGTAGTTCCCGATGAGGCGGAGGTAATAAAGCGGATTTTCTCACTTTATCTTTCGGGAACGGGTATAAACGGTATAGCAGGGATAATGAACCGAGAAGCGGTTGCGGGAAAAAGCCATTGGTCTGCAACAATGGTGAAATATATTCTCACAAATGAGAAATATATTGGTGACAGTATGATGCAGAAGACCTACACTCCGCAGGCTTTTCCTTTAAGAAATATCGTCAATAAAGGCGAGCTTGATAAATACTACGTTGAAAATACACACGCGCCGATCATATCCAAGGAAGATTTCAAAGCGGTTCAAGATATGTTCAAAAAGAAAGCCGAAGTTGAACGCAAGGAAGCTACAAAGCGCCTTTTGTCGAGAATGATAGTTTGCGAGGAATGCGGTTGGTCGTATAAGTATAAGTCACTTGGCGGTATAGGCTATTGGGTCTGCTCAAGAAAAGGTAATTCCGGTTATGAATGTTCCGGACCTAATTTATCGGAAAAGGATATATTCGATGCCTTTGTTCGTATGTATAATAAGTTACGGTATTTTGAAAACGAGATTTTGGATTCAACAATATCGCTTATGGAAGAGCTGAGAATAAGGCATTTGAGAGAAAATGATGAGATACGGCAAATAGATATTGAAATATCAAAGCTTTGCGAGCAAAACAATAGATATGAAAAATACCGCGAGAGAAAGATTATGGACGAGATTTCATATATGGAACAAACAAGCAGACTAAAATCAAGGCTTACAGAGCTTCGCAGCAGAAGAATAAAGCTCATTTCCGAGAATGAAAATGAGCAGATAGTCGATAAGTTTCGCTTTCTTAAAGATACTTTGCAGGAATATCCCACGGCGATTATTGATTTTGACGTTGAAATGTTTGAGGCTATTGTTGAAAAAATATTGGTAAGTCATAACGGTATTTTGACTTTTGTACTTAAAGGAAATCTTCTCTTGAAAGAGGGAGTGGAGGTTAAAAGGAAATGTGCATAAGAAAAATCCCATTTGGATACACGGTAGAGAGAGGGTATACGCTAATAAAGTCATCCGAAGCTGAAATCGTAAAAGAAATTTTCGATAAATATATATCGGGAGAAACGTTCAAACAGATTGCAGACTCTTTATCACATCGTAATATTATATATTATGAAGATAACGCGCCGTGGAATAAAAATATGATTGCTCGTACCATAGACGATGAGCGTTATGTAGGCCGTGGCGATTATCCCGGTATCATAAGCGAAGAAATATACCGTCAAGCCAAGATTTGCCGAGAACAACGAAGCTGCAAGCAAGCGGAGCTTCCAGCGATTACGTCGCTTATTAAAAGCAAACTTGTTTGTTCTCACTGCGGTAAAAAATACAACAGAAAAAACAAGTGGAGCACAAAGGAAAAATGGCTTTGCTCGGGCGGTTGCAAGTGCGATGTTTATCTTGATGATATTACCGTATTCGGCGGTATAGTCAGAGCGATTGGTAATATACCGAAATATATAGAAGAAATACCCGATACAAATTCTAAATACATTCCTACAATGGAAGTTATGAGAATGACAAACGATATTTACAGGATGATGGGACAAGCCAACGTGGAGTTTAAGACAGTGGCAAATATAATATTGGATTGTGCCTCTGCTAAATTTGACTGTTGCAATGTAGTAATTAACGAGAAACTTTCGGGAAAGATTTTGGAGGAGTATCGGGAGATACAAGAAAAGCTTGATGAGAATTTTATACACAGAGCAGTGGATAAAATACTTATTGACGGTTTGGGAGAAGTAACCCTTATATTAAAAAGCGGATTAAGCATACATAGCAGGAGGAAAGAAAATGAGTGAAATGATTGCGAGAACAGTTACAAAAATAGAAGCGAACCCGTTGCTTGCCAAAGGCAGAAACGAGTTCAAGGTGATGAGAGTTGCCGCATATTGCCGCGTATCAACCGACGATGACGACCAGCTTAACAGTTATGAAGCTCAGATAGCATATTACACAGATGCTATAGCAAAGCGCCCGAACAGTCAGTTTGCAGGTATTTATGCCGATGAAGGCATAACGGGAACATCGACAAAAAAGAGAAAAGATTTTCTTCGCCTTATGCGCGATTGCGAAAAAGGCAAGGTTGACTATATTCTCACAAAGTCTATTTCGCGCTTTGCAAGAAATACGGTCGACAGTTTAAGTTGGACAAGAAAACTTCGTGCCATGGGTGTCGGCGTATACTTTGAGGAACAGGCAATAGATTCTCTTAAAGCGGAGAATGAAACACTTATAGGGTTATTCAGCGTAATTGCTCAGTCTGAAAGCGAAAATATAGGGGCAAACGTAAGATGGGGTATTCGTCAGAGTATGAAAAGCGGAACTTACGGTACGAATTTCTCTTGCTATGGCTACCGCAGAGGTGATGACGGAGTTCCAAAAATCGTACCAGAAGAAGCCGAAATCGTGCGTGAGATATTCAAACAGTTTCTTGACGGGAAAAGTATTTTGATGATTAGTCGTTTTTTAACAGACAATCATATACTAACATTCTCTGGTAAAACAGAATGGAACAAAAACCGAGTGAGGGATATTTTATCAAATGAAAAATACGTGGGAGATATTCTTCTGCAAAAAACATACGTTGTCGATTCTATATCTAAAAGGACAAAGGCAAACAATGGCGAACTTACAAAATATCTCATAAGCAATAACCATACAGCTATAGTTGATAGGGATACATTTAACGCTGTTCAAGTTGAATTTTCACGTAGAAACAATCAAAGTAAGAAATCAGAACAGGGAATAACCGAAAGAGGCAAGTACAGTTCAAAGTATGCGCTTACTGATATTTTAATCTGTGGGTGTTGCGGTAGCCATTATCGCAGAACGGGGAAAACAGTCAAGGGAAAAGTTCAGCATATTTGGCGTTGTATAGGGAGGATAGAGCATCGTTGTACCGATGCAGTTGGATTGGAAGAAACAAAATTACATACTGCTATTTGCAAATGCTTATCGGATATGATGAGCAATAGGGAAGAAGTAATAACCCTTTGCAGAACAAATTTGCAGTATGCGATTACAGGAGATAAAAAAGTTCTTGATGCATATGCTATAGAGAATCAGATACGTATATATCAAGACGAGATCGATATGCTGATGGAAAAAGAAGAGGCTACTCTTGGAGATGCCGAAAAATATGAGAAAGCAATCGTTGCTACATATGAGAAGATAGCCATACTCCGCGAGCAACTGCGATTGGCAAAAGTACAGACTGTGACAAGCGAAAATGTATCTACTGAAATAGAGCGATTTTTACGAGCTATGAAAGAGTATGATGATACTGACTTTACAGAGTATGACGATGTATTGGTTAGGCGATTGGTTGAAGTGATAACGGTTATGCCAAATAAGACGATGGAAGTTGTATTGAAAGGTGGAATGAGGGGTAGTATAAATATTTGAATTTGGAGAAATAGATTGTTCTATATTTAGTAATAATAATCGTATATATAAATAGTCATAGTCATTACAAAAATAGTCGCAATAGACATAAGAAATCTATTGCGACTATTTAACTCAATATGATACCAAAGAGAGAATTAGTTCCAGTCTAAGCTAGAGGAATATTTTTTATAATATGAGTACATGGCTGCACCGAGTGCAGGAGATAAAGTACCTTTATCGGACGTATATATTTTGCAATCCCCTCGATTGAATTTTAGATTGCTTTCGTCTGTTGTTTGCTCAATATATTTATATAATAGATCTGTGCTTTTATATAATTTTCCAGTGAATACAACTAAATTTATATTTAAAATTGCTGCAAGCATATTTGTAATATATCCGAGTAGTGTTCCTAAAAATTGAGCTTGTTCAGGATTAGACTCTAAAAAGTTTCGTATTTCATTACTATTCATATCTTTGAAATTGATTTTTGACTTGTTAAACACTACTGAGCGCATAATATGATCTAAACACCCAATAGAATTACATACACACTTGCTATTAGTGTCAAAACCGATTTTATCTATAAAATCTTTAAACTTATATAACAGTGAAGCTGGAGTGGGCGTGTGTCCTATTTCACCAGCATAACCATTTTCACCGGTAAATAATTTTCCGTCTACTATAAATCCAGCGCCTAGACCATATTCTAAGTATATAGAAGCAATATTTTTGCTATTACTGTACTCTGGATTTGAAGTGTATAAATTATTTTTTTCTGATATTATAGAAGCGGTACTATTTTGGATTAAAAAGAAAGGAATATTATTATTACGAAGAAAATCTTTCTTATCTATGTAAAAAAAGTCAGAAATATTTCTTTTTTCTAAATAAGGCAAATTATGTGATTGATATATAATTTGGTTTTTTTCATCAACTATGCCAGTACTTGAAATACCGATTGCTAACAAATTAAGTTTACTTTCCTCGATGAATATTTTAATTTTTTCAAGAACGACATTAAGATATTCCTTTAATTCACTAAAACTGGTTGGTGTTTTAAAATAAATATAATTGCATATATCATTTAAGTCTTCTACAATAGATTTATTATTAAACGATTTTTGCAATTCTTTTTTAAAACAATTAATAGGAAATTCTTTAAAATCAAAATTCAAAAAAACAATTTTGCATACGGTAGCTCCAATTGAAATTCCCATAAATTGACCGATATTAGGGTTTACAGAGTCGTCATTATAAATGATTTCTCTCTTTCTCAAATCTTCAAGAGCTTTATATACAGTTGGAGCGGATACGTTATTTTTTTCTGCAATACTATTTTTATCTAAACCAGGATGCAATCTAAGAACTTGAATTAAGTTAGCGTGTTGGGTAATTGCCTCATCTAACGCTATATTCATAATTAACCTCCTAAAATTATAATACAAATTTATTATACATTATAAATTTAAAAAATTCAAGTCATTATAAAAAAATATATTAATATAACTTTTTTGCGATTGCATTGCTATTGATTTTATAAAATAATTTACAACAAATTATAAAAGAACATTAGTTGTGCGGATGGTTCATAGAGATGTAGGATTGAAAAATAAGGACGCTGTTTTTAATAATAAAAAACAGCGTCCTTATTTTATTTTAACAGGAATGTGTGTATATTAGCCGGAATTCCTTGCAGGGATCTTATTTTAAATGTTTCAATAATTGCATAAGAAAGCAACGTAACATATATCGGATCATATACAGCGCAGAAAGACTGTACGGTTTGACGTAACTGATCACCGCTTTTTATATCGTTCATACTCATAACGATAATTTCCAATTGTCTTGTAGTAATTAATTTTGGCGCTTTTGTTTGGCATATAGCCAGATAGGCATTTTCTGCCCTATCTAAACAATTTGATAATTTCATATAGTAATATTTTTCAGAAATGAAATTACTGTTGTTAAAAATGAATTCCAGAGCGGAATTGGCCAACTCCGTTATGTGTATTTTTAAGCCTATGAAAAAATTTTTGATTTCTTTCATTGTAATCCTCCTAAATATAATAATCCTGAATTTTTTTGCAGATATTACAGATGTTTGAATTCGAATGAAGATGTTTTAAGAGGTTAGATTATTTATGCTTCATTCTAACATAAAATAATCTCCCTCGACTTTATTGAACATGATAATCACTCCTTTATTTATGTAAGAGTTTATATTTTAATTATACTCTAATTTGCTAACTAAGTCAATGTGATTTTTTGCACGAATATTCTCGAAAAATATTATTCAATATTACTAAAATAATATAATTTAGCGAGGGTATCACAATTATATTATTTTATAAAAATATATAATAATGGATTTTTTGCGCGTTTTGTGATTATTTTATTTGTTTGTGTAGTATTCTATTCCTTGGTGGATATGATAAAATGTACAAATAGAATTATTCAAAAGTCAAAAATATTTACAAATTTCCACTTTTATTTCACAAATATTTATGGTATAATCACTTTATTAAATATTATTTAATGTAATAGGTGATAGTGTAATGAGTATAGATGAAAAGAAATTAAAGGAATTTATAAAAGACAGGAAATCTAAAATACATGGCCCATCCATTCCATATGATGGAATATTTGCGGCAGGAACTTTTTTGTTTACTCTTTTAACGGTAGATTATAACGAGTTTAAGCTTTTATCAAACGCTGTCGTTTTGTCGTTATTTTGGGTGTTTTTTATAGCATATTCTGTATATGTAATTGCTCGTATAATTTATTCTATAAAAAATAAATATTCGTTCGAAACGATGATTTCTGAAATTCAAGATTTACAGAAAAATACTTCAAATTTTTCTCTACTTATAATTAAGTCTGATAATGATAATTGTAAAGGTAAATTTCTTTTAATGTATGATAAACGTTGGAAAATGTATTTGCTTCCGTATCATAAAACTCATATAAATTATCAAGAGGAGAAGGATAGACATCAAATTTTTTTATTTGATTATTTGGGGATTGAACCTAAAAACTGTGAGTTGAAATATAAAACAGAAACAACAATCGAAAAACAGTCACTTTCTGATTCTTTGAACAAAACATATATTCATAGATTTACTGAAGCTAAAATACATTTTACAAATAATAAATTTTTCAGAAAATCTTTCAAATTCAACGGAAGAACATATAGGTGGTTTTCGATTGATGAAATGAAATTTAATCAAAAAATGCAAGAACACAATAAAGATGTAATTGATGTTTTGAGTGAATTATACGGATGAAAATAACATTAAATAATATATGAATTCGCAGATAATGTGATTATTTTTGCAAAATTTTAAAGATAGTACTTGAATATTTATTTGATTTAGTATATTATTAATCAACGATTATTAGCGGGAGCGAATGTAGATAGAACTTCTCCTTTGGCAAAAAATATAAGTATGAGTATTCAATAAAACACCTCGGATTGAAGACAATGAAATTAAAATGAGTACTAACATCTTTTAGTTCAAGGTTCGAAATTGGCACCCAAACACAAAAAGAAAACGAGAGGTTTTACCTCTCGTTTTTCTTTTTGCTTTCCATTACTGCGCTCTCACCACCCCCTGATCAACCGCCAGATGCTCCCCTCCTACGGAGCTAAGCGAAGTCGGGTAGTGAGCAAAAAGAAAAACAGCCTAAAACGGCTGTTTTTTGTTTGCGAAAGCTTGAGGTCGGATTTTTCGAGCGAGGTTTACCGAGAGAAGAACAAATCCGCGCCCGAAAGCGTGTCGCCCGCAATATGTTCGCACAAAGGAGAGGAGTTTTTGCAAATCATAATTCCTCAAAATGCCCTCTCACCGCTCCTCGAGAACCCCAAACGATGCGTTGCATCATTTGAGGACCCCGGTCGCGGAGCTCTCCCATAGGGCGAGCCTATTAAAGTTAGTTTGGAGCAGGGAAACTCCTTCCACCGTCTGCGACGGTTCCCCGTTTCGCTGCGGCTCGGTCACGCTCGGGGTCTTACAGTCCACCGGACTGTAAGACAGCACCCTCGCGCCGCTTCGCTACCTCGAGAGGGAGGCTAAGGACAGTCGGGGACGCCTGTCGCCACAAGGTTGCGGAATTTTTTATATTGAAAAATATTTCACGGTGTGATATAATTTATATTATAGAATACGGGAGGAGGTTGAATAGTAAATATGAGCAGACGCAGATCTACGACAGCCAAACTGATATTTTCGCTTTTTGTGATGTTGGCTATTTATATTGGCGGATTGTTCGGGGCGAAAAATCACACGAGAGTTTTTATCGCACTTACGACACTTGCATGGCATATTTTAGCTAATATATATTGTTCTTGGATTTCATCATACAGATTTAAGAATCCGGCAACTAAATATATTAAGATTAAAAACAAATTTATCAGAAAAATATTTGTTCGCCCGTGTTCTGTTGGAGGAATTGAGTTTGCGGATAAAAGTGATGACAGGATAAATATTATAGGACTTATCTTAAATATTCTTAATACTTTGCTTCTTGTTTCATTTGAAGTTCTGATTTTTATGCCCTCAATACCTTGTGAGACATATCATTTTACTTTTGTTGTCGGAACGCGTCCACGCAATTATACGTATTTGGGGATTGAACTTCATTCTTTCAACGAGATCATCCCAGCTGAAGCTTCAAGGGCATTTGCAGTGGCGACGGCACTTATTTTGCTTGTTTTCGTTGGATTGTTTGAGCATCAACTTAAAGAACACAGACGAAAATATGCGAGAAACACGGCAAAAACGCCTCGCAAAAAGCCGTTTAAGAAAACTGCATGGTATCATCCACTGTATGTGTCACTTATTGGTATTTCAGTTCGCCAAAACAACAAAAAGCTTAAATTTTGGTATAACAAAAATCAGCTTGAACAGATTGAAACCTTGGTGAAGTCAGCATCTCCAAATGCCGAATTAAGACTTGAAACCAAGGGAAATGCAATTATTTCTTTCACAGTGGTCGACACGCTGAATAATAGTGTAAGGTTCAAGGGATTGTTTATATAAGTTAAAGTTCATTTCGTTGGGATAACTCAAAAAGAAAACAGCCTAAAACGGCTGTTTTTCGTTTACGAAACCTTGAGGTCGGATTTTTCGAGCGAGGTTTAGTGAGTGTGGAACAAATCCGCGCCCGAAAGCGTGTCGTCCGCACTAGGAAGAGAAGTCTGCACTAAAAAGTTAGTTTAATGTGCAGGGCATACTCATCCGCCACGCCAAAGGCGTGCCACCTTCTCTTACTTAGAGAAGGCTAACGGGCTGTCGAAGGCACCAGCCCCTACGAGGTTGCGATTGGTCTTTGCAAAAGAAATTTTTATTGAAAAATATTTTTCGATATGGTATAATAAACCCGGAAAGGCGGCGGATATATGGCAAACGACAAACATATGATAGATGCATTATCGGGTATGATGAAAGATGGCGAAAGGCTTATGTGCGCTGTCTTTGGCTATGTAAAAAATGAATATTTCAATCAGTTTGCTTATTTCGGATTTACTGAAACCCATTTTTTGATCGCCTATTTATCGGGTGAATGCGTTACGGATACAGAGAGGCTACCTATTGATATAACATCTGTGAAAATAAAAAAATCCAAAATATTAAAAGAGTATACGATAAACATTCTCTTTGATAATAAAAAATCTTACGTTATTTCTGCGTTCCCTGAAGTCTTTAAAATAAAATCACAAAAAGAAAATTTTCCGAAGTTTTTGAGAATTCTAAAAGACAAGGCAAAAAAGCAGGCAAAATCGTTGGAAGAAACAGAAGGCAAAAAAATTCGTTGGCAATATTTTAATACATACATATATATGATGCTTACTACTATTCCCGCTGTTCCCGCAATGATTATAATGGGGGAAGTGCGAAAAGGAAATTTGGATATTTGGAATGTAATTGCAGAAATGTCGAGTGCAGATACTGTTATATTTGCGATGTATGGGATTTTTATCGCACCTTTTGCGATTTTATCCATCTTTAATCGATTTTCCTTTGGAAAGATTTTAGGAGTTGTAAACAAAAATACGCTATTTTTAGAAAACCGCGAAATTCCGATAGACGATATTAAAGAAATTATTTATCATCCGAGAATTATGGCAAGACGGAGCATCAGTTTTTCATATGCTACGCTTTCCGTGCGGTTGAAGGCTGACAACACAGAACCTGTTGACATAGTTCATTTCCCGATGTACGGTTTGAGGGAAATAAAAAAATATAATAAAAGTATTAAGTTGAAGTGCGACAAATACATATGGTTTTTAATATTGTGTCCAACGGTAATTTGTGCCGTTATGGGATTCTTGTTGGGGTGATGGGAAAATTTGATTCTGTTGTGTACAAAAAGAAAACGAGAGGTAAGGGTGCGCACACTTAGCAGAGAAATTATAGTCAGTTGGTTAATAATTGCTCCGCTGTAAACAAATAAGTAACCCGACAGATTTCAATGTCTGTCGGGTATTGTCATTTATAAAAGAATTAGTTCCATATATCCACAAGTAAACGGAAAGAAATCGAATTTTTGTGTTTTTATATGTTTGAAGCCAAAGGATTCATACCACTTTTTCAAGGTTTGGTTCTCTTCGACAATTCCAATATTCATTTTTAAGCATCCCAAATTCTTTGCCGATTGAAACGAATGCAACAATAGTTTTTCTCCTATGCCTTGATGTCTAAATTGTGGAAGCACACACAAATTATTCAGTTCGCATTCATTGTTTTTGAGCAGTGACAATGAATAATATCCAACAATATTTTCTTCAACAAAATAAGCATACATAGGTCTATTTTCGTTGTTTAATTGCCAAGACAAGCGTTGTTCTGTTATAGCAAAAGCGGTAAAACGAGGAGCGTTTTCGGTTGTAAAACCAAACTCATTGGCCACAGTTAAAAAACTTTCTTTAATCACATCAACGCATTCCTTGATATCATTAGTGTTTATTGGTTGTATCATAGATTTATTCCTCCTTTTATCGCCAGTTTCGCCTTTGTATTACAAAAGCATAGGGCAAAGCTCATACCCCTAAGGTTACGCACATTCTAAGGCTCCTTCTCGGAGGGGGGCTTTTACGGCAGTATCAATATACTCGCAGACACCACGAAAGTTTGTGTTGATTTGATGATTTGTAAACCTTATGACTTTGAGCTCATATTCTTCAAGTATTTCCGTACGGAATTCATCCTTTTGTCTACCTTCTTCGGTATAATGCTGTGACCCATCAATTTCTATAATTAGTTTTGCTTTGTGGCAGTAAAAATCTGCAATAAAATTGTCTATGGATTTTTGTCTTTGAAATCTGACTTCATATTTTGATAGAAAATCGTACCACAAATGATTTTCCTGCTGTGTTGCATTTTTACGAAGATTTTTTGCAAGAGTAATATTCTTTTCGTTGTAATCAAGCGACATACTTACTCCTCCAAAGTTTTATCGTTTCCATTATAACACAAATCGGCAGAGAAAACAAGTTCTCTTCCGAAATTTTTGTGCCAGGCATTTCTCCGCTAAAGTTTCAGAGGTAAATCCTCTCGTTTTTTTGTCGCTATCGATGTATTTTCGCGAGGGAGAGGAGTCTGCACCGGGAAAGCTAGTTTGTGCAAGGAAACTCCTTCCACTGTCTGCGCCGGTCCCCGTCTCGCTGCGGCTCGGTCACGCTCGGGGTCTTACAGTCCATCGGACTGTAAGACAGCACCCTCGCGCCGCTTCGATACCTCGAGAGGGAGGCTAAGGACAGTCGGGGACGCCTGTCCCTACAAAACGCTGAGCGGCTTTTGCAAAAGAAATTTTTATTGAAAAATATTTTTCGATATGATATAATAAACCCAGAAAGGCGGTGATCCAATGAAAAAAAGCAGAAAATACAAGCTTATGACGGCATGGAACGTATTTTGTATAGTTGTTATTTTGGGATTTTTTGTGTTTTCTATGGTGATTGGCGGCAGCGCAGGGCTGGGATATCAAGAGAACGGCCGCTATTTTGTTGCTAACCACGGTCAAATTATTGAAGTGACAAGAACGGTATGGCGGATAAGCCGCATTTGGGAAATCGCTTTTTTTGTGTTTACTCCGATAATGCCGCTCGGCGCTTTTTGCATTTCAAAGATCGAAGAGGAATAATGGCAAGAATAAATTATGGATATTACCGAGAAAAACGGCAAAATTTACAATTGCCTTAAATTTAAAGGAGAGATGCTATGAAAGGAATTCGTTTATCTCACGGGGCTATATTTGTAACTGACGGAGTTTATACCGTACGCTTGCTTCCTTCCGGAGAATGCGGTTCTTCACCTTTGCCCTATCACTCTCTTGAATGGGATTTATCTTCGGAGCCGCCGCACACGTGGGATTATATAACCGAACGGGAAATAATGAACCTGCCCAACGGCGGGGGCGAGAAAATACTCGCCGCTTTTGCGGAAGTGTACGCTTTGCTGGGGCAATGAGGTGACACGATGAGAAGTCAGCTTATAATTCACCCCGAGGAGCTTTCGCGCTCGTGGATAGACCGCGCGGCGGATGCGGGCATAACCGTGCTGGGCATACACCCGAAGGGCGGCAAGCGCGCGCCCGTTTACATAGCCGAAATGCTTGAAACGATGAAAACGCAGGAATACTGCGCACTGATAGACTATGCGCGTGGGCGCGGGCTTGAGATAGAATACGAGCTTCATGCGGCAAGCTTTCTTGTTCCGCGCAGACTTTTTGCGGAAAATCCCGCGATTTTCCGCGTGAACGCCCGGGGCGAGCGCACACCCGAGCTTAACTTTTGCGTTACAAGCGCAGAGGCTATGCAGATTTTCGCGCAGAACGCTGCCGCGCTTGCCGATGCGCTTTACGGGAGCAACGATAATTTTTATTTTTGGCTCGACGACTGCCGCGATTCTGCTTGTTGCTGCGAAAAATGCCGTGCCTACACCCCGTCGGAGCAGCAGATGCTCGCCGTTAACGCTATGGCGCGCGCCGTGAGAGAGAAAAAGCCGCACGCTCGCTTTGCATACCTCGCGTATGCAGACAGTATGACGCCGCCGGAAAAAGTGAAGCCCGAGGAGGGGGTTTTCCTCGAATACGCGCCGATGGAAAAATATAAAAACGAGCCCGCGAGCGAGGCTCACGCCGCAGAGGAAGAAAAAATGCTCCCAAGTTTACTCGAGTTTTTCGGGTGCGATGGCGCAAAGGTGCTTGAATATTGGTATGATAACTCGATGTTTTCGGGCTGGGAAAAGCCGCCGAAGCGACTTTCGCCCGATGCAGAGGCTATTGCGCGCGACGTTGCTTTTTACAGGGAAAAAGGATTTGAATATATATCGTCTTTTGCATGCTTTCTTGGGGAAGATTATGAAAAGCTTTACGGCGCTGTGGATATTTCGCCTTTTGCCGAGTGCATGAAGAATTGATTTAAGATATTACTTGAAATATAACAAAAAATTGAAAGGGGAACGCTCATGTATAAAATAGGACTTTCAACTTGCGCCAGACCCGTTGCAGAGGAAAAATTTGCAGGCTACAGCGTAGCAGGGATAACCGCCATGGAAATTTCCGATACAATAGATGGATATGCACGCCTGGATTATGCCGGCGCGGCGGCACTTGCGAAAAAATACGGTGTAGAGCTTTGGTCCATGCACCTGCCGTTCGGTCCCTTCTCCGTGCTGGACCTTTCCAACCCCGACCTTGCCGGATATACCGTGGAATATTATGCGGAATTGGTAAGAAAAGGCGCGGAAATCGGGGTTAAAATTTTCGTTATACACCCAAGCGGTGAACCTATAAAAGATGAATACCGCAAAATACGAATGGACACGGCAAAGCAGAGCCTGGCCGCTTTGGCTGAGATTGCGCTGCAATACGGAGCGACTATAGCCGTGGAAAACCTGCCGCGCACATGTCTTGGCAGAAATTCGGAAGAGATAGCCGAGCTGCTCTCCGCACACACAGCGCTGCGCGCTTGCTTCGACACCAATCATTTGCTTGCGGAAAAACCCGTTGATTTCATGCGTGAAATCGGAGATAAGATAATAACCGTGCATATTTCCGACTACGATTTTGTAAACGAGCGCCATTGGCTGCCTGGCGAGGGAAAGGTGGATTGGTGCGCGCTCCTTGCCGCTTTCCGCGAGATAGGCTACAGCGGCGCCTGGATATACGAGGTGGAGCTTGCCTGCCCAAAAACCATTCTGCGAGACAGAGCGCTTACCTATGAAGATTTTTCGAAAAATGCGAATGAACTTTTTACGGGCGGTGAAATTACCGTTATTTCGCGACCTAAGCCAAACCTTGGCTGGTGGGAATAAGACTTGCAAAAATACGGTTGCTTTTTTTGCCAATATGTGATATAATATAATAAAATAACCGAAAATTTTCGGAGGGCGATATGATATACAACTTTAAAACAAAAAAAGCACTGAAATTTTTGCTGTGGCTTTTTACGGGGATAGATGCGTTTTTTGTTTGCCTTATACTTGCCGCGCAGAATTCAGACGTAAAAATTGCCGTTTTCGGCGCTGTGGCGATGATTTTGCAGGCCGCGCACGGTGTGAGAGTCGCGTTTTTCAACAGAACGCTTGTTAATATGTCGCTCGGATTTTGCAAATTTCAGTTTATGCTTTTGCTGTTGTTTGCGTTTATAGTTGCTCTTGAGGTTGGCGGTACATACGGCATTATTATTTTCGCGCTTGGTGCTTTGGAATATATTGTTTCGCTCATAGTTCCGAGAAGAAAGAAAATTATTGACGGTATACGCGAAATGCTCCTTATCTGAGCACAGATATAGAATGAAATTTCATATATTTTAAGAAAAATACTGCGAACTTTTTAAGTTCGCAGCTTTTTTTCCGTGAAAAATATGTTTTGCGGTGGTAAAATATTCTTGCAAGATGACTTGAGGCGGTTTGAAATTTTCGCCGCCGCGGTACACGAGGTTTCACGAAGTGTATTCCGCATAGTGCTTGCAAGAGCCTGTTAAGCTCTCTTATCGCGGGTTCGAATCCCGCCGTGTGCAAATTTTTTTGCATATCGCCTGTGGATAGGTTTTGCTCTTCGGGGCGCAAAAACGGCACGCGTAGGCGTGCAGGGACGTTTTGAAAAAAACAAAAAAGAAGCCATTCAGCCAGCCAAAGACCTTTTCGCTTTTGGGCAGGGCAATACGGAAAGCGCCTTGCCGTCGGGCGGATACCGCACGGTAAGGGCAGAGCGCCAAAAGAAATTTCCGCCCTCTGTCCGCCGCGCTCAAGCTCGCCGCCGCGCTATTTGTATGAACGGCTTCTGCGAAAAAAATACTTTTTTACGGAGGATCACATATATGAAAAAAATTGTTATAACGGAAAACCAAAAGGGCTTTCTTTTTAAAAACGGAAAATACGTGAAATTGCTCGGCGCAGGGAAATACATACTTTTCGGCGGCAAAGAAATAGCCGTTTCTGAAATTGACGGCGAGATATATTGCAAAAATTGCCCGCTTGAAACATTGCTTGCCGACGAAAACATAGCCAAACGTGCCTCTTTCGTGGAGGTAGGCGACGAGGAGCTTGCGCTTCATTACGTAGACGGTAAATTTCAATCTTCGCTTTGCCGCGGTAAATATGCTTTCTGGAACGATGCGGGCGAGCACGAATTTAAAATAATCGATATTTCCACGCCCTACGTGCAGGATGACGTGCCGAAATATATTTTTGATAAGCTTCCCATGAACTCTTTTAAAAAAATAGAGGTGGGTGAGCACCAGAAAGCACGCCTTTGCATTGGAAAACGCTTTGAAAAAATACTCGATGCGGGAACTTACTATTTCTGGTATACTCCCGCTAAAATAGACGTAGATTTTATAGATACGCGTCTTACGAAAATGGATGTAACAGGGCAGGAAATTCTTACGGCGGATAAGGTTACTCTGCGTATAAACTTTGTACTTACCTACCGCGTGACCGATTATGTTAAAATTTTTACGGAAATAGAAAATTACGAAGAGCAGATATATACGGCGGCGCAGCTTGCCCTGCGCGAATACGTCGGCAAATGCAAGCTCGACGAGATTCTTGAAAACAAAGAGGGAATATCCGATTTCGTTTTTGAAAAGCTCAAAGCGAAGGAAAAAGCTTTTTTTGTGGAGTTTAAGGAAGCAGGCGTCAAGGATATAATACTTCCGGGGGAAATACGCGAAATTATGAACACGGTGCTTGTGGCAGAAAAGCGGGCACAGGCCAATGTCATAACGCGCCGTGAAGAGGTAGCGTCCACACGCTCTCTGCTTAACACGGCGAAGCTTATGGATGAAAATGAAACGCTCTATAAGCTCAAGGAGCTTGAATATATCGAGCGTATCTGTGAAAACGTGGGCAATATAAACATTAACGGAGGCGATATTCTTTCCCAGCTTACGGGAATATTGCACCCGCAAAAATGAAATTTAAGAAAAGGTGATTTTTATGATAGAGATAATAGGGAAATTCAACACGGCGAAGTGCTATACGGGCGCGCTTGACGAAGGCTCGCAGCAGCAGATACAAGCGCTTTGCGACGAGGAAGCATTTGCTTCCTCCCAAATACGTATAATGCCCGATGTTCACGCGGGCAAGGGATGTACCATAGGTACAACAATGACGGTTACAGACAAAATAGTGCCCGCCATGGTAGGTGTGGACATAGGCTGCGGTATGTACACGGTTTCGCTCGGTAAGGCGGAAATAGACCTTGAAAAATTCGACGGTTCGGCGCACGGTATACCGTGCGGGCGGAACGTTTGGGAGGGGCGGCAGGAGCGCTTTGACCTTACCGGCTTGCGGTGCTACCGTTACCTAAAGGATTCCAAGCGGCTTGAGCGCAGCCTTGGTACGCTTGGCGGCGGCAACCACTTTATTGAAATAGACGAGGATGGCGAAGGCGGCAAATACCTTGTTATCCATTCAGGCAGCCGTAACCTCGGCACACAGGTTGCAGAGCTTTATCAGAACCTTGCCGTGGAGCTGAACTGCGGCAAAGAGGAATATTTCAAGAAGCGTGACGAGGTTATAGAAACATACAAGGCAGAGGGGCGCAAGGGCGAAATTCAGGCAACGCTCAAGCGCATGGCAAAGGAATGGGAGGCAAAGGAACCTACACTTCCGCGTGACCTTTGTTACCTTTACGGCACATTTATGGAAGATTACCTGCACGATGTGGATATATGCCAGAAATTTGCCTTGCGTAACCGTGAAAAAATGGCGGAAATATTGCTTGAAAAGAACGGGCTTTCTGCGCTTGATGCTTTCCATACGGTTCATAACTATGTCGATATAGATGAAATGATATTACGGAAAGGCTCTGTTTCGGCAAAGGCAGGCGAAAAGCTGCTTGTACCTATCAATATGCGTGACGGCGCGCTCATATGTATTGGTAAAGGAAACGAGGATTGGAACTTTTCCGCACCCCACGGCGCGGGGCGTCTGCTTTCCCGTTCTTCCGCCTTCGAACGGCTTACAATGGAGGAATATAAAGCGCAGATGGAGGGAATCTACTCTACTTGCGTTGTACCTAATACGCTCGATGAATCGCCGATGGCGTATAAAAGCATAGATGAAATAATGGAGCGTATAGAGCCGACGGCAGAAATAGTTTGCCGTATAAAACCTATATATAATTTCAAAGCGGCAGAATGAAAAGCAATTTTTTTGCTCGTTTGAACGTGCGGAGAAAAGGGAAAAATACCGAACTTGTGATTTATAAGATGAAGATAAAAAATGCCTCTGAAGAATAGTAAGACTCTTCAGAGGCATTTTTGCGTTTATCGTACTATCTAATGACGTTCACTGCGCTTGGAAGCTTACAGTCCATCGGACTGTAAGACAATATACTTTTACAGCTTCGCTGCCTCAAGGAAAGCCTAAAAAGTAAATGATGTTGCCGTGCTATATTAACACAAATGTCTTGAAAGAATACATATTTTATGGTACAATAATAGCAGACAATTCCGAAAAAAGGAGTGCATGCATGAAAGATGAATGCCTTATCTGCGGTGCGCCGCTGAAATATTCAGAAAAGGACGAGCAGATGGAATGCGCCATCTGCCGCAGAAAAGAGAATAGCAAAACCGCTTGCGAGAACGGTCACTACATATGCAACGATTGCCACACGCAGGGAATGGACAGTATTGTCGGCGTATGCCTTGCCGAAACCTCGAAGAATCCTATCGAGATCATCCAAAAGATGATGGCGTTGCCGTTTTGCCATATGCACGGCCCCGAGCACCACGTTATGGTAGGCTCGGCACTTTTAACCGCGTATAAAAACGCAGGCGGCTGCATTGACTTGCCCCGGTCACTCTCCGAAATGCAGGCTCGCGGAAAGAAAGTCCCCGGCGGTGCGTGCGGATTTTGGGGAGCTTGCGGCGCAGGGGTGAGCGCGGGAATCTTTGTGTCTATCGTTACAGGCTCGACTCCGCTTGCGGGCGAGGCGTGGG
>SVRU01000131.1 GCA_015064665.1 Oscillospiraceae bacterium | reverse complement strand
GTTGGAGAGGAGCTTACGGTATCTTTCCTCGTGGGACTTTTCGATAGCTGCAACCGCTTTGAACTGTAATGCAAGAGCCTTGAATCCCTCTTCCTCTGCCTCTTTTGCGAAGGTAGCGTACATATCGGTCCACTCGTAGTTCTCACCCTCTGCTGCTGCAAGAAGGTTTGCCGCAGTGTCAGAAAGTCCGCCGAGTGCCTTGAACCAAAGCTTAGCGTGCTCCTTTTCGTTATCTGCTGTCTGCTGGAAGATTGCAGCGATCTGCTCGTATCCTTCCTTCTTAGCAACCGATGCGAAATAGGTGTACTTGTTTCTTGCCTGAGATTCGCCTGCAAATGCGGCCATAAGATTCTGTTCTGTTTTCGTTCCCTTAAGTTCCATTGTGTTTCTCCTTGATTTATAAATATTTTTTAGAATTATTACCCTAATTTGCCGATTTTATTCACGCACGAGTGCTCTGTATAAA
Organism: Oscillospiraceae bacterium; assembly: GCA_015064665.1. Next base: position 2,326 of record SVRU01000131.1, on the reverse strand, counting down.
ACCGTTCACGGTTATATTATACATTAACATTTTATAATAATCAATATATTTTCGTAACAATTTTAATATTTTTATAATCGGTTAGCCGTAAGAGAGTCGAACTAAAATGCCTTACGACGATAATTTTTAGCGTCTTTCGTCGCGTAAAGTCTCGTAAAGTGGTACTTGACATCGACTCTCCGCGGCAAAATCCACAAAAAAATTAATCGCCGTAAGGTGCGAAGCAGTTTAAAAAGAATAGATTTTTTCAAAGACGAGCCAAAATTCTCGAGGAATATGCGGATATTTAAGAGAATTTCGGTGATGAATTTGGGAAAATCTATCTTTTTAAACCATATGAGTTCGACTCTCTTACGGCTAGGAGCAATTATTTGCATTATATGTTGAAATATAGCATTAAGTATGTTAAAATAGATTCATACAATAATTTCGGAAGGTGACTTATGAAAATTAATCTTCAACCAAGCTTTTTCGCAAAGAAATCCGAGCTTCTCTCCTACGGCAAATTCAGAATAACAGCTTTTGCCTATCCCTCGGGGGTTGAGGCGCTTGAGATTGAGAATTCAAGACTTTCTTTTGTTTTTACGCCGTTCAAGGGACAGCAGATATGGCATCTTAAGGTTGACGGCAATGAAATTTCTATGGAAACCGGCGTTAAAGAACCGCAGAACACAATGACCTATCTCGAAAACTACGGCGGATTTTTATATCATTGCGGTGTTATTTCATTCGGCGCTCCCGATTCCGCGCATCCTCAGCACGGAGAAATACCCAACGTAAAATACGACTCGGCATATATCACGTGCGGTGAGGACTGTCACGGAAAATACATCTCGCTCGGTGGCTCGTATGAGCACAACACGGCATTTGTCAGAAGATACAGATTCTCCCCCGAAATCAAGTTATATGAGGACGGAACCGTATTTAATATTAAGGTTAAGCTTGAAAACCTCAGAGCTTATCCGCTTGAATATATGTATCTCTGCCATATCAACTTCCGTCCGTTTGATGGCGCAAAGCTTATATCATCATCAAAATGCGACAAGGAGCACGTTACGGTTTATCGCGGCGTGGGCTCGGAGGCTTATTACGCATATCTTGATGCGGTCGAAAAAAAGCTTTCTCTTATGAACGAGGTCGGTATGCCCGAGCAGTGCTATGATCCCGAAATATGCTTCGGCATCGAATACGAAAAGAGTGAAAATGCTCGCGGATACACCTTACAGGACACAGGAAACGGAGCCTGCTACGTTTCACACCCAACCGACGTATTACCGTATTCTATAAGATGGATTTCCAGAACAAAGAACGAGAATGCTATGGGCATGTGCCTTCCCGCTACCGGCGAACATCTCGGATACGAAAACGCAAAGGCAAAGGGACAGATAAAGGTGCTTGCTCCAAACTCAACGCTTGAGTTTGAGATAGAAGCAGGCTGGCTCGATAAGGAGGAGTGCGAGTCGGTTAAGAACACAATTAACGGTATACTCAAATAACATTTATATATATAAATCACCCGTTGCGGTAAGAAAATCTCCGTAACGGGTGGTCTTTTTTTATCTTTTATCACTCAATTGCAGGCTTTTGCACATTGCACTGAGTCGCTCTTTTTTCTCGTTTGTTACTGCATTGTTAAGTCGCATTTCACGCTTTGCGGCATGAGTTCCCCTGCGTGAAAAATATCTGAACCAGCGCTTAATCTCGTAAAACGGAAGAAGTATCGGATATTTTTCAAGGCGCGGATACATACGCTTCATCTTGGAGTATGGTAAGAATATTCTGCCGATAACGTAACCAAGCTTGCCTTGCTTTTTATTATTCTGAGCTATTGCAATGCGGTTTTCAAGCTTGCCGTAAACACCTGCACCGAGAATATAATCGGCAGCCTCGCGCGTGATGTCATTATGCTCACAACCCGAAAACCACACGTCCGAAAGATTCATCATTTCAAGCGCAAACTTCTGAAGCTTGCATTCCGAAAGAAGAGCGTCAAGCTTTTGCTCGTCAAGTGTCATATTATTACCTATTATCCAAAGGTCAAGAAGCGGACGTACACCGCAGCCGCCTCCGAGAAAGTGCTTTGCCATGTGAGCAAAGTGATAGGTAGTAAACATCTCGGCACTCATTACCGCTCCACCCGGGAAATCGGGGTCGGATACAGAATCCTCCCATACCCGTGTCAAGGCAGCGCGGATATCCTCGTTCTCTTCTATCAGGTCAAAGTGCAATTCAAGGTGAGTTTTGCTTGGTGAAAAAAACGCAACGTCGTGAGGTGTTCTAATATCAAATTTATACCCTAATTTTTCCGTTACAACAGCAGAAGCTC
>SVRU01000130.1 GCA_015064665.1 Oscillospiraceae bacterium | reverse complement strand
ACGCAAGGCGGTCCATCTACCGACGTATTCAAGAAGTCTCTTGGAGAAGAAAAGACGGAAAAGCTTTTCAAAAACGTATTGTTTGGAGTTGACGCTTGATTTTTTCATTAAGTTGCATTTTTGTACTGCGAATCATAACGGTGCAACAATTTTGCACCCTAACACAAAAGTCCTTGTAAATCAAGGACTTTTCGTGTTTTTAGGAAAAAAACAACACCCTTTAACCATTGCACCTTTTCCCCGACCTTTTGGACTTAAACCTGCAACTTTCTAAACATCTTGACAACAAATTAGGTTTATGATATAATAACTTCGATATTCGATATATGCTTGAAAGTGAGGATCTTATGTTTGAGAGAGCAAAATGGATTGCCGCTGATAATATAAAGGAATGGCGTCATCCGGCGCCTGATTCGCCTCCGCCCGCACCTTATATTACACGAGATTTTGAGATCGGGGAAGGGTTTAAAAAAGTAGTTTTAAATGTTAGCGGATTGGGACAGGCGGTTTATTATCTCAATGGCGAAAGATTGCCCAATTCCATTCATCCGACTCATGCCAGCGATTACACGAAAAGTGTTGTGTATAATACATTTGACTTGACGTCGCTCGTTTCGGTGGGCAAAAACCGTTTCGGTGCGATCTTAGGTCATATCTATCTTGCCGATCCCGAAAACAGCTTCCGTATGGGGACTCCGAGAATGATAGCGCAAATAGATATTGAATATGCGGATGGACGAATGGAGAGCATAGTCAGCAATTCGTCGTTTTTAGCGCATCCTTCGCCGACTCTTTTCAGCTTGCGCCGTTGCGGAGAGCGTTATGATGCCAACCGTAATATACCTGATTGGTGTGATCCGAACTATTCTCAGCACGGGTGGAAAAAAGCGGAAATTTGTGCCGGCCCCGGCGGCGATTTTCGCAAAAAGGTATGTCCGCCGAAAAGAGTCTTTGCCGAGATCGAGGGAAAAGAAATTGCCGAGGGCGTATATGATTTCGGTGAAAATTTATCGGGATGGGTATGCGTTCGAGTGAACGATGAATACTTCGAACCGATAGAAATAAAATATTCTGAGTGGCTTACTGATGATAAGCTACATGTTTCTGATTGTGGATTGCAAAAAGTAAATGTAAACGAAATGCGCCACAAAGATGTATTTATTCCGTCCGGAAAAAAGGGAGAGCGCTTTGAACCCCTGTTTTCTTACCACGGCTTCCGTTATGTAGAAGTAATTGGCGCTGATAATGTATCCGTAATTGCAAAAAAGGTTCATACTGATATAACACCGCTTTCATCTTTTGAGTGTGACAGCGATATATTAAACGAAATCAGAAAATATTGCGAGCGCTCTGTTCTTGCGTGTGCGCAGGGAGCAATGGTCGATTGCCCGCAACGTGAGCAAAACGAGTGGACCGGTGACGGAATGCTGACAGCTGAGGTCGTATCAATGCAATATGATTCGTTCGATATGTTTTACGAATGGATGCTGAATTTTAAGGACGCGCAGCTCAGGAGCGGATTTTTACCCGGGATAATACCATGCAGGCTTAATTGGCCCTATAGCTTTGCAAACGGTTTGGATTGGAGCAGCGCTATAATCCATATCCCTTACTATGCTTACAAATACAGTGGCAACAAGCGTATAGTTGAAGATTTGTGGGAAAATATGGAGAGAGCTATGCGGTATTTTGAGAGCCGAAGTGAAAGCTGCCTGATGGATTTCGGAGTCGGAGATTGGGTGAGTGTTGATCCGCGGCCGCCGATTGAAATTACCGATACTGCTTATTACCGAATTGATGCGCTTATGATGGCGGAAATGGCTAAATCCTTAGGTAAAGACGTGGCTGAGTGGGAAAAGCTTGCTGAGGACATAAAATGCGATTTCAGAGAAAAGTACGTTGTGGACGGTCAGCTTGCCGATAGAAGCTTTACGTCACTTATCTGCTCGATATACAGCGGAATGCTGAACGATGACGAAATTCCCTCGCATCTTGAGAATGCGGTAGATATCGTCAAGCGTAACGGTTACGCGTTCAGATGCGGTATCCACGGGCTCAGAATGCTATTTGACGTGTTTGGGAAATACGGATATAACGATCTGATCTATAAGGTTTTGACTAACGACGAAGAAATGGGCTATGCCCGTTTCGTGACAGACGGAATAACTACGCTTCCGGAGGAGTTTTATTATAAATCCAAGAAAAATCCCAACGGCACGACTAGCAGCCTAAACCATCATTTTATGGCTATGGTTGACGGATGGTTTTTCCGATACGTGGCTGGGGTTCGTCTTGAAGGCTTCGGTTGGAAAACTCTTACAGTAGAGCCGCGCGAGGTAAACGGGTTAAATCGCTTCAGCGCAAGTATACGCGGAATCAGGGTGGAAAAGAATAAAAATAATTTTATGATCTCATCCGAGTATCCGTTCAAGCTTCTGCTTGACGGTTACAGCGGAGATTACGCCGCGGGAGATTATGTTTTTTCTGAAGCTAAAAATTAATAAACGGAGGCAAAAATGATACAGCAGGCATTATTCTTGCAATCATTTCCGGACTTGGATCAGGGGCTATGAACGTGGGATTTGCTTATTCAGAAAGTAACGGGGAAGACTTTATTAGTTACGGTTACTTACAAGCAACAATAATACGGCAAAGGTTCGAAATTGTTGGGTCAACTCAAACAAAAGCGAGTAACCATTTGGTTGCTCGCTTTTGTTTTCTTCCTTGTTAGACTTAAACCAATAATATTTTGCTTAACGGTCGTGCCGATGCCGACTGCTCGGTAGAGGGGCGGGTCTGAACGCTTGGTAGGTTGTTGCTGC
>SVRU01000129.1 GCA_015064665.1 Oscillospiraceae bacterium | reverse complement strand
GACGCTCTTCCGATCTTTACTTTCTCTACGGATAGAGAAAACGGCAACATTCGTTTCGGACTTTTGGCACTCAAAAACGTGGGTAAGCAGTTTATTGAAGCAATTATGGACGAAAGAAGAGTCGGGGGAGATTTTGCTTCGTTTGATGACTTCTTGGAGAGAATGAGCGAATCCTGCGATATAAATAAAAGACAGGTAGAGGCTCTTATTAAGTGCGGAGCCTTTGACCGATTGGGGGTATACAGATCTCAGCTCCTATTCTGTTATGAAAGTCTTATCGACAGTATTCAGCAGAGAAACCGAAACAATCCTGCGGGGCAGATGGATATCTTTTCTATGGGGGAAATCGACGTTCCATCATTTAAGTACCCTGAAATGCCCGATCTCGGTTTCCGTGAAAAGCTTTTGCTCGAAAAAGAGGCATCTGGAATGTATTTCTCGGGTCATATGCTTGATAATTACTCGAGTCATATAAACGATCTCAATACGATTACTACTGCCGAATTGGCGGAGTTGGACGAGAGCGGTGAATTGATATACTCGGATCGAGATAAGGTGAATTTGATTGGAATTATTAATTCGGTAACTCTTAAAACCACCAAAAATGACGATAGAATGGCGTTTTTCTCGCTTGAGGATAAATACGGTGAGGTCGAGTGCATCGTTTTCCCCAAAAAGTATAACGAGTTTTATCACGAAATATTCGTTGACGGAGCGGTATACGTCGAGGGTACGGTTTCAATTAAGGACGAGGAAATGCCCAAGGTGCTTGTCAATAAGCTGTTGCCGCTGACGGAAAACGAAAGATACGTTAGTAAGCCTGAGCTACCGCCAGAGACTAAGCGTGAAGAAAGCAGAGAGGTGAAGGAGCAACCTATACAGTCTTCAAATGACGTGGGGGGCATTCCGTCTATGCTTTCAATGTATCTCTCAATAAATGCCACGGCAAATCAAAGCACAGAGACACCAAGACGCTCCGAACCTGTTACTCAAGCACCGCGCAAGGCTATAGATCATCATGCAACAGCACCAAGACAGATGCCGCAAAAGCTCTATCTACGAGTTCCCGATATGTCGGGAGAAGTCTTCCTGAAGGCTAAAAATATGGTAGACATCTTCAACGAAGGAACGATAAAGATCATTTTCTACGATTCATCAACGGCAAAATATTCCGAATATAGCGAGAGAATGTTCTATTCAGAGTACGCTATAAAGGAATTGAAGGGAATTGTCGGAGAGGATAACGTGGTAGTAAAATAATAAAACTGCCGAGAGAGGCACTCGTGCCTCTCTCGGCATCTTTATATAGACAAAAACAAATTTTTGTGATAAAATATCAATAAAGCCTGCAACCAAATTCTTAAATACTACACTATATGGGTGAAAGGAGGCGAGAAAATGCAAGAAACGAATGCTATGCGTGATCGGCTTATGAATGAATTTGCCGAAAACTATATGGAAAAGCTGTTTTACTTCTGCCTAAAAAAGACGGGAAGTCATATTGAAGCAGAGGATCTGACGCAAGACGTTGCGCTCCAGATTATCACAGCTTTGAATAAAGGAACGATACCTGCAAGCTTTTCGGCGTGGGTATGGCAGATCGCACGAAACCGTTACGCGCTTTGGGCAAAGAAAAAGCATAGTCGGAACGAATTGGTAACCGGTGACCATATCGAAGACTATGAAATAGAGGACGAAAGCGAAAATATCCTCGATGAAATGATACATACAGAGCAAATGGCTCTGCTTCGGCGGGAGCTGGCGTTCATCAAAAGCGATTACCGCAACATCGTCGTTGCCTATTACGTCGAAAACAAAAATGTTCGTGAGATTGCAGAATCACTCTCGCTTCCCACAAACACGGTGAAGTCTCGACTTCTCCGTGCAAGACAAATTTTGAAAGAAGGTATGGATATGGCAAGAGAATTTGGAAAACGCAGTTATAATCCCGAAGAAATAGTTTATTCGAATATTTGCACAGCTCCCGGCGAGCTCGGACAGCCTTGGACACTAATGGATCCCAAGCTGAACCAGAATATTTTCCTTGCTTGTTATGACAATCCTATGACGGCTGAGGAGCTTGCTATAGAAGTGGGCGTTGCTTTGCCGTATATGGAAGATACGGTGCGACATCTGACATCACAAACATTGCTTGTCAAAAACGGCGAAAAATATGAAACCAATTTCCCAATTATCAGCCGTGAGGCACAGCAAAAAATCCATTTTTATTATGAAGGCATATTACCGCAGTTAGTTGCACTTATAACGGAAAATACCGATAGGTTAATGGCGCAATATCAAGAAGCAGGTCTTTGTTATTACGGTGAGTATCAGAGCTATGAGGAAGCCAAATGGATGCTTTTAATGGATTTTTATAAATGCTTGTATTCGCTTTGCAACAATTCTCCCAAGGAAAAGCTTGGAAATACCCCAAGAAAAAATAGAGGTGTATGGGATGTTGTTGGCTTTGAAAAATGCGACTTTTGTCCCGATATGGTTGGTTTCCATTGTCAGTATGAAGGTTTTGTGCATTATCGCTTTGGATATTGCGGTATAAACAGCAGAACTCCTGCAAATCTTTCCGAGATTGAAGCGCACGAGTTACGTCTTATGGTGGATAGAAAGGCACCGGAAAATCTTTCTGTCGCTGAAAAGCTGGTTGAATATGGGTATGCTTATAAAAAAGCAAATGATTATATTCCAAATGTGGTAGTGATAAAGCAAAGTACCAATCAAAAGTTCTTGGAATTTTGCGAACGAAAGAATTTTGGTGCAGAATTTATCGTGCATGCCGATGCACGCGGACAACTGCACAATAATATTT
>SVRU01000046.1 GCA_015064665.1 Oscillospiraceae bacterium | reverse complement strand
GGGCAGAAGGACTTGAACCCACGACCCATGGTTTTGGAGACCAGTACTCTACCAACTGAGCTATACCCCTACACAACGCATTATATTATACTAAACTTTTGTTCATTTGTCAAGATGTTTTAGAAAAATAAAGCTTGAATATTTATTTTTTTGTTTTTTGTTATTTGCTCTGTACGAAATTCTCCCTCACACACCGTCAAAAAAGCGCATGAGGGAGTTTTAATTATTCAAAGAGCGGAGTTGAAAAATATCTTTCCGCAGTATCTGGAAGAACTGTTACAACTGTTTTGCCCTTGCCGAGTTTTTTAGCAAGCTTTAATGCCGCTGCTACGTTCGTTCCGCTGCTTATACCGCAAAGAATACCCTCTTTTCTAGCGAGGTCCTTTGAGGTTTGCAACGCTTCCTCATCGGTTATTATACACACGTCATCATAGATATTGCAATTGAGTATCGGCGGTATCAGACCGTCGCCTATTCCCATTTGGACGTGCGTGCCGATCGAGCCGCCAGAGAGAATCGCCGCATGCTCAGGCTCTACCGCCCATATGGTCATATCTGGATTCTTTGCTTTTAGCGTTTCTCCGATTCCCGTGATCGTTCCGCCGGTGCCTATACCCGAGCAAAATCCGTGTATTTCCTTGCCGACCTGCTCAAGTATTTCGACGCCTGTTGCGCTTCTCTGAATTTCAGGGTTAGCGGGATTTTCAAACTGCTGAGGAACGAAAACCTTTGGATTCTCGTCGCGCATCTTCAGCGCGAGGTTGAGACATTCCTCAATACAAAGCCCTATATTTCCGTTATCATGAACAAGAATAACCTCTGCTCCATACTGATTTACAAGCTTGCGGCGCTCCTCGCTGACCGAGTCGGGCATAATTATTTTAACCTTGTAGCCCTTGACAGCTCCGACAAGCGCAAGACCTATTCCCTGATTTCCGCTCGTCGGCTCGACGATAACGGTATCAGAATTCAAAAGTCCGCGGCGCTCGGCATCAACTATCATATTGTAGGCAGTTCTGGTTTTTATAGAGCCGCCAACATTGAGTCCCTCAAATTTCACAAGTATTTCGGCATCATCCGCCGACGTCATATGGTTAAGACGTATTATGGGCGTGTTGCCCATTGCGTCAAGTATCGTATTACAAATCATTATCATTTCTCTTCCAAGTATAAATTGTCTTATGAATTATACCATACGGGCGAATGTTTGTCAATAAGTATATTGAAAACGCCACTCAAAAACGACGTTTATTTTTTCTTTTTTATTGACTTAATTCTTTGCATAGTTTATAATTATAGTGTAAAAAAAGAGGGGATATAAAGATGCTTGACATAATTATAAAAAGCGGAATCGTTATAGACGGCACGGGAGCTGAAGGCTTTGTTGCCGATATCGGAATAAAGAACGGGAAAATAATTAAAATAGGCAATATAGACGAAAACGCAGATAAGGTTATCGATGCGGGCGGACTTACGGTCACGCCGGGATTTATTGATTCACACAGTCACTCTGACAATGCACTTTTCAGAGCACCCGAAATGCGTGAAAAGTGCGAACAAGGTATAACCACTTCTATTGGCGGTCAATGCGGTTCGTCGTTGCTTGCAAACAAAAACGACAAGCTTGCCGAGCCTAAAAATCTTAAAGAGATTACAAAAGATTTAGCACTTGGATCAAATCTTGCAACCTTCGTAGGCCACGGAACGATACGCAAGACTGTAATGGGAGCAGAAAACAGAGAGCCGACAGTCGACGAGCTTGAAAGTATGAAGAAAATTCTGCGTGAGTCGATAAGAGCGGGCGCCGTTGGTATGTCAACAGGACTTATATACAATCCCGGTATTTTCGCAAAAGCAGATGAGCTTGTTGAGCTTTCAAAGGTATGCGCCGAGGAAGGCGGCATACTTGCCTCTCATATGAGAAACGAGAGCGACACATTAATTGAGGCTGCCGAGGAATTTTTGTCTATCGTTCGCGCATCGGGTGCAAGAGGTGTAATCTCTCATCACAAGAGCTGCTTCAAGCATAACCACGGTAAAGTAAAAACGACGCTCGGTATGATAGACGATATAAACCGAGAAGGCTTTGACGTCTACTGCGACGTTTATCCCTATACCGCATCCTCAACAAGCATGACGGCGCGCTTTGTTCCAAAGGAATATCAAGCTAATAATATGGCGGTCGAAAATCTCAAAAATCCAGAAATCAGACGAAAAATCATCGAGGCAAACAAAGGCAAAGCCGACATAAAGCACATCGACTGGTGCCTTGTAACAAGCTGCAGAAATCATCCCGAATATAACGGAAAATACGTGTGTGAGATATCAAAAATGATGAACGTACGCGACATTGACGCGGCGCTTGATCTGATTATACTCTCGAATAACTCCTGCAGTGCATGCTTCTTCTCTATGTGCGAGGAGGACGTAGAAACGGTTATAAAGCATCCAAGAGCTATGATATGCACAGATTCCGGAGTTGTTCTTTCGGATGCGCCGTATCATCCTCGCCTTCGCGCATCCTTCCCTAAGGCTATCAGACGATTCGTAAGAGAGCTTGACTCGGTCGCTCTCCCTGAGATGATAAGAAAAATGACCTCTCTTCCCGCCTACGTGTATAACCTCAAAAACAAGGGTGAAATTAAAGAGGGTTATGACGCTGACTTATGTATTTTCGACTACGAAAAGCTTTCTGATAAGGCTGATTACATAAATCCGCACGCAAAAGCCGAGGGACTTAACTTTGTTATAATCGGCGGCGATGTAGTTGTTGAAAATTCGGAATACAACGATAAAAAAACGGGCAGAGTTCTTTTAAGAAATGAAAACGGAGTTTACTAAATAAATGAATTTTAAGAATATTGGTTCAAATTTTCATCCTGCATATACCTGGCTTTGGAACACAACCATAACGCGAGAAGGAATAAAGGAACGGATTGACGAGATGTACAACTCAGGAATACGCGCCTTTTACGTGCTTGGTGAACCGAAAAATTTCCGTCCTAACAAACGAAGAACCCATCTTTCTCCCGAGTATCTCTCGGATGAATATCTCGACTTGGTTTATTACGCTTACGAGCTTGCCGAAGAAAAAGACATGTACACCTGGCTCTATAACGAAGGGGGCTTTCCCTCCGGAATGGCATGCGGACAAGTACGCAAAAAGCACCCCGAGCTTGCAATGAAATCCATTTTAAAAAGAGAATTTATTCTTGGTGCAAGCGAGGAATACACGGAAAGCCCCGATGCACTTTCCGCCTTTGCTGCGGGAAAAAGAATAATGCCGGGCGAAAGATTTGATTTTAGCACCTCGGTTACCGAATACTATGCCGCAGACAATCCGCTCACAGATATTCAGACCGATAATGCTTCTCTTGAAAATTGCAAACGCTTTATAGATTCCACCCACGAAAAATTCAAACACCGCTTCGGCTCTGTTTTAGGCTCAAAAATCACACTGATGTTTGACGACGAAGCATTTATGGGCACCTGGACCGTCGGACTTGATAATTTATTTTACAAGAAATACGGCTATGAAATATACGATTATCTGCCCTTCATAACGGGTGATGCGGAACCAAAATCCGATGTTCAATATAAAGCCAAAAGTGACTACATAATGCTTTGCGGCGACCTTGTGCGCGAAAACTATTTTATCCCGATGAAAAAATGGCTGAATGAAAACGGCATGCTTTCGACAGGACATATCGACAACGACCACAGAGCTGACGGAATAGTTATTAACAGATACGGAAATTCGATGAAAGCTCTGCGGGCATTTGACGTACCGGGGGTTGACGTTATATGGAATCAGCTTTATTACCCTAACCTTGACAATACTTTTGAAGGAATGATATTCTTTCCGCGATTTGCCTCATCTGCGGCAAGACAGCTCGGTCACTCGGCGGCTGTAAGCGAAAGCCTTGCGGTTTACGGAGCGCACGTTGATCAGGAGCTTATGCGCTTCGTTGTTAACGTACAGGCGGTAAGAGGCATCAGCCTTTTCAACTTTATGGTTATGTCTTACGACAGAAAAACCCCCATGCTTCATCAATACCGTCCGAATTTCGTAAAGGAAAATCCGAGCATGGACAGGCTTTCTGAAATAAACGAGTACACCGCAAGACTTTCATACATTCTTCAAAACAGCCGCGCCGATATCGACTCTGCGCTTTACTTCCCTGCGCGTACTATTGCGGCGGGCGGCGAGATTGGCAAAAAAGCCATAGAAAGCTTTACCCGTCTTGGCGAAGAGCTTGAAGCCAAAGGCGTCAGCTTTGATATTATTGACGAGGAGATCGTCATTTCGGCAGAAAAAATCAGCAACACTCTAGTTTATAACGGCATAAGGTATGAAAATATTTTCATCCCGTACTGCGAGCTTGAAAAAGAGGAAGTAAAAAAGGCTTTTTTTTCGCTGAAGGCAGAGGTATTACCTTGTATTGAGCGTGAAAACAAATCTATTTTGTCGAGAAAAATGATTTTTGAAACCGGTGACGAGGGATACTTTATCGTCAACTCAGCCTCTGAACCCGTGACCGAAAAAATAAGAATAAAAACCGATAAGACACCGTATATTATTAATCTTTACGACGGAGAAATATATAAAACCGACTATAGCGGAGCCGACGGGTTTATTAATATAGACCTTAATCTTCTGCGAGGCGATGGACTTTTTATTCTATTGAGTGACAGAGCAATCGAAGCTATAACACCCGAAAAAGAAGAATATATTTTAACGTTGACCGATTTTTCATCCTTCGTGTCGAGAAGGCTCAGAATCGACACGGAGCTTGGCACGGTTAATGAATACTTTGACAGCGGTGAAATAGAGCGCGGACTTTATGCTTGGGATAGGGACTTTTCGGGTGAGGTGACCTACACTTCAGACCTTGCCGCGCTTGAAAAAGGAGAGTATATTCTCGATCTCGGAAAAGTGTCTTCTACGGCTCTCGTTTATCTTGGCGAAGAGCTTATCGGTGAAAAAACAATGCCGCCCTACAAGCTTAAATTTACAAGTGACGGTACTGCAAAAAAATTAAAAATCATTATTGCAAATACCGCCGCAAACGAGTGCGCACGAACCGATTATTTTGATAAAAACGACAAAAGAGACGTTGGTCCGTACCATGAAAAAATGAAAATACTTGAAGCCAAAAAAGAATGTGGCGGACTTTTCGGTCCGGTAACGATAGCCGTAAGAGGAGAAGGTTTATGAACGCTTTTGAAAAATCAAAATGGATATGGATATCCGAAACCGAGCAACCCGATGAATACGGAGAGTTTTTTCAAAATTTTGATTTGACAGATACTCAAAACACACTCTTACGGATTTCCTGCGACGGAGATTATACCATTTTTATAAACGGAAAATATGCCGCAAGTAATCAATACGGAGATTTCGAGCACTACAAAGTCTATGACGAAATAGATATAACCGATTTTGTTAATGCGGGTACAAATTACATTTCCCTGCTTGTGTGGCACATTGGAAAAAACACCTCAAGATATAAAAATTATAAAGCCGGCGTCATTTTCGAAATATTTAAAAAAGACCGTGTTATTTTATCAAGCAACGAATGCACGAGAGCGAGAAAAAGCCAAGCTTATGAAAGCGGCAGATGCGGAATAATAACGGGTCAGCTCGGCTTTGGATTTCATTATGACGCCACAAGAGAAGACGGCAGTTTTTTTACCGGCGAGTGTTTCGGTAACGCAGTAGCGGTTGAGAAGCACTGTGATTTTTACCCGAGAGAAAACAAAAAACTCTTGCTTAAAAACTTGATTTACGGAGTTAAAGATGAGGCAGAAATTAATTCAAGATATTTTTTAATCGACCTTTTCGAAGAACGCGTAGGTTTGATTTCTTTTAAATTCACCTCGGATACTGAGCAAAAAATTCGTATAGACTGGGGTGAACATCTTGATGGCGGTCATGTAAGACGCATTATCGGCAACCGCACATTCAGCGTTGAATACACCGCAAAAAAGGGCATAAACGAATATACGAACTATATGCTTCGCTTCGGATGCAGATATCTTGAGATATGGGCTGAAGAGCCTATCAAGCTTGAATATGCGGGGATAATCCCTCAATACTATCCCGTTAAAGAAAAGGTGGTTCGTCTTGAAAAACAGCTAGATCAAAGAATATACGACCTATGTGTAAATACGCTCAAGCTATCGATGATGGAGCATTACGTTGACTGTCCGTGGCGAGAGCAGGCGCTTTACGCGTTTGATTCAAGAAACCAGATGCTTTCAGGCTATTATGCTTTTTCTGATATGAACGCGGAATATGCGCGTTCCAATCTTAAGCTGATAAGTATGGACAGACGCTTCAACGATCTGCTTTCCATTTGCTATCCTACGGGAAAAATATTAGCTATTCCCTCTTTCTCACTTCATTTTTTCAGAGCTGTTTGGGAATACTATCGGCATACGGGTGATGTTGTTTTTTTACGCGAGGTATATCCCAAGCTCAATGCAATAATTAAAACCTTTGACGAAAATATAACCGACGGACTTGTATACGCCTTCTCGGGCAAGGAGCATTGGAACTTTTACGATTGGTCGGAGCATCTTGACGGAAGTGTCGGCCGCGGCGGCATTGGCGAAGCCGATTCGGTCATCAACCTGCTGTATATTACCGCGCTTGATACTTTTGAGAATATTTCAAATGAAATCAACGAGCCATATTTGATGAATGGAAAAGCCGACCTTATAAGAGAAAGCGTCAGAGAGACATTTTTCGATGCGGATGAATCACTTTTTTCCTTCAAGAGAGGTGAAAAAGACTTTACCGAGCTGGCAAATTCCCTTGCTATAATTTCGAACACCGCTACCGATGATGAAGCAAAAATTATTTGCGAAAAAATAGTTGCGGGTAGGCTTTGCAGCTCATCGTTGAGTATTAAATGCTTTACATACGACGCGCTATTCAAAACGGATAACGCTTATAAAAGCTTTATACTTGACGAAATACGCCAAAATTACTCGTATATGTTAGATGCCGGCGCAACGTGCGCATGGGAAACCATAAAAGGCGCTGATGATTTTGGCGGTGCAGGAAGTCTGTGCCACGGTTGGAGCGCAATTCCCGTTTATTACTACCATAAATTCGGATTAGTAAAACCCCAAAATTAATTAAATAAAAACCCCTTGGCGCGTAACGCAATTTGCAGGTTACTCCCCAAGGGATTTTTTATTATAAAAGATTATTATTTAGCATAACCGCACGCATAACCGTCGTACTCGTTAAAGAACCACTCTGCCGCAGGCGTCATCTTGATGCCTACCGTATTCTCATCCTTGAATACAAATTTCATGCTGAGTCTGCCGAAATATTTATCGATTGCCTGAACATGTATTCCGAGAGTATTTTCGCGAGTCCAACCAGCGCTCGCCGCACAGTCGTAGAAATTGCCCTTCGCGTATTTTCCTCCAACAAGATCGGAGTATCCCTCTTCGGGGAATTTGTCAAATACGTTCTTGCTCATTCCGAAGTATACCGTCTTTTCTCCCGTTGCATTTTCATAATTAAGTGTGCATACGCCGTCGGTAAAGTTAAAGCGAAGCCACTTTATCTCCATATGATTAGGTTCAAGAACAAAGGTTTTTCCGTTGATTTTATCGGCAAAGGGTGAATCATGGTCGCCAAAAGCAACAGCAAGCTTAAGATCCTTTGTAAATTCCTCAAGCGAAGCCTGATTTTCCTCTGCGTTTTCGACGTTGTGATCTGCTCTGACTATAATGTCAAAGAATGCATCCATAACGTTCTTCTTCGCATTGAAGTTATTACCCTGGTTATCACCGTTATAAATAAGAATAATATCCTTGTCGGGAACGCAAACTGCAAGCTGTCCGCCCATTCCGTTAAAGAAGAACGAGTTATCGTAGGTGCGCCATATGTAATATCCGTATCCGAGAGTATTATGCTCATAAATAAAGTCATTCTCATTATCTACAAGTGCTGACGTAGCATCCTTTACGAAATTTTCGTTAAGGAGCTGCTCGCCGTTCCACTTACCCATATTCATAGTGAATTTAGCCATAAGATAGAGGTCGCGAGCCGTGCAAAGAAGCGCGGAATCGCCCCAAGAATGACCGCCCGGACAAGTAAGGCAAGTAGCCTCTCTGCTGACACCGATCTTATCAAAGCACTTCTCACGCATATATTCCATAAACGTCTTTCCGGTTACTCTCTCAACCATAGCGCAGAGAATAAAGGTTCCGCTGCTATCGTAAGCAAACACCGTTCCTGCGGGACGGATATTGTCAACACTTGCATTCTCAAAATAGAACTGCACTCTGTCGTCCTTGCAATTATTACGCATCCAATGCTGAGCAACGAGAGAGGTTGTCATAGTCAGCATCTCGCGAACCGTCTGATTTTTAATCTGCTCACATTTCGCGCGCTTTACCTCCTCGGGAAAATAACGGCTTATCGGGGCATCAAGCTCAACAAGACCGTCCTGCTCCGCAAAGCCGACAGCAAGAGCAACTATGCTCTTCGTTACAGAATACTGACGGTGAAGAAATTTTTCGTCAAAAGGAGCCCAATATTTTTCAAAAACTATATCATCCCCCTTAGCGATCAATACGTTATGCGTGATAAGCTTTCTGTCCTCTAACGTTCTAATAAATTTTTCAATATTTGCGGATGAAAGGCCGCACTGCTCGGGTTTCTTAAAGTTCATATATACACCTCAATCAATGATTTACTTATTCATTATACAATCGTTTATAAGCTAAGTCAATGAAATAAATAAAAAAGCCTTAAAATAAATCAAAAAACCTCTTGACAAATCAAAATTCTTTTGTTATAATGGTAGAGCACACGGAAGGTTAGCTCAGTTGGGAGAGCATCTGCCTTACAAGCAGAGGGTCATAGGTTCGAGCCCTATACTTTCCACCATGGAAAGTGTTGAGTTTACTCAACACTTTTAATTTAGAGTTTACGGCTTGGTAGCTCAGTTGGTTAGAGCGCTAGCCTGTCACGCTAGAGGTCGTGGGTTCGAGCCCCATCCGAGTCGCCATAACTCTAAAAGCAATCGGCTCGAAGTAGGAGCGGTGGTGAATGACAGTTAATAACTGTCAGAGCCGCGAATGACCGCAGCGCGTAGGTCGCGCGAGACCGAGCCCCATCCGAGTCGCCATAACTCTAAAATACTTTCCGCGGATTTAGCTCATTTGGTAGAGCGCCACCTTGCCAAGGTGGAGGTGGCGGGTTCGAGCCCCGTAATCCGCTCCAAAACCACTCTTTTTGAGTGGTTTTCTTTTTTGCTAAGCAAAAGAGCGGTTACGTATGGGCTCTCACCCCAAGGGGTTCTCCGACGGCTCGGTTTTATAGTCGTTATGCGTCTCTTCGCTTAGCTCCGCTCCTTTAACTCCTTAAAACTCTCGGGCACATCACCAAAAACGATTATTAATCGTTTTTGCCTCGTTTACCCGTAATCCGCTCCAAAACCACTCTTTTTGAGTGGTTTTCTTTTTTCTTAAAAGTGTTGCACTTGATAGTATAATTCACCATATAACTGTTGGCTTACGAAGTGCATCAAAGAATGCATCGCGGCCCTCTTTTTCGTAAATTTTGGGGGCATATTTCGAAAGCTCAAGCACGTCAAGCGAACGCCCAAGCACACCGCTCGAATTTATAGTGGTAGCGTCGACGTCACCCTCCTTGCACAAAAGCATCTTGGGAGGAAAACCCGGAAAGTTACTATCACGGTAGTAGGAGTAAGACCCATCCTCACACTTGAATGGCAAGGTCTTTCTTTTTGTTGCCAGAATACACTCAGGAGCGCGGCGAAGCACCTCTGCCTTTAACCGTGCGAGACCGGCGTCATTACCGGATTTCTTAAACGCACCGTAACATACAAGAATACACCACCAAGCGTTAAACTGATAGCAAACGGTCCTGTTGCAGTCGTTGCCAACCATAACGTCCATTGCGGAATAAGCAACCTTATCAACGTTTGGCATAGCTCTTCCCTCAGTGACTGAGTTGTATGCAGCACCTATCTTAAAGAAGGCATTGAGTGCTGGATAGCCGGGGATAACACCCCAAAATCCGCTTTCCTTGTTTTGAATGGAGTCAAGGAAGTCGCACATCACGTCGCCAAGACCCGCCGCCTTGATAAGACTTGCCTGAGAAGCAAGCTGATGACCTGCACCGTACGCCGCAAGCCCCTCGGTAGCATTCCAATCCAAATTTTCAAGATATTTAAGGAATGCCTCTTTGCTCTTAAGGTGATCGGAAAATGCGGGAATTGCACCCAAAGCATCCTTTTTATCATCGTCTGCAGCCGCTGTCTTTAATCTCTCTGCGGGGGTGGGATAAGGGAGCTTGAATTTAAGAGATTCCGCAAGACCGTTCGCAGCTGTAAGATCGCGACCGTGCTTGGTAGCGGTTACACGATTTCCCCACTGAGGATGGTAAATATGTCCGTCCTCCTCACTCTGAAGTGAGCAGGTGAACTTGATTATTTTCTCCCTCATCCAGTCGGGAATCTCATCAAAATCCTTTATTATTCCTAAGCGCTGCATAAGAATCACGGAAAAATAGGTCGATTCCATATCGGGAAGTGTAATTTCCCTCTTGCCGTCCGCCTCTATCCATTCGGTATCTCTGCCCGAGTTGGAACAATAGAACCCTCCAATGTCGGGATCAAAAAGCTTCGCAAGCCAGCTGCAAAGACCTATCTCATGCATGCCGTAAAGCTCACGGTAAGCCGCAACTACAGCTTCACCGTTACCTCCTCGGCTATTGACGTCCTTTTCCATTTCCAAGAATTTAAGTTCTCTTTCATCCATTACAGTATACCTCCGAGTATAAAGCATATAGTTTTAACGGATTTTTCACTTCGTCATGAGAAACAAGGATTTTTCTTCTCCTTTTTTATTCTAACACACCGGATGACAAAAAACAATCGGTAATAAGTTTTTTTTAAAAATTACTACGAAAAATAATAATTTGGTTTAAATAACAGATTAATTAAATCAATCACCCAGCCGATTCCGAAAAGTCCCAAAGTACACAAGTAAAATATTCCCGCAGCTCCGTTTCCCTCGTAGAATTTATGTGCGCCAATATATCCTAAACACAAGCATAGCACAAACGATACCCATTTGTTACATAATCGTGTTTCGCAAGTTTTTTCACCGTTAAAACTTTGATTTGCATATTGCTTTTGGTTATCGTTGTTTTTCATCCTACTATTTTCCTGCATAATTATTAACCCCTGTTTTAATTGATTGCCGAAATTTTTATTTAAGTTTCACAAGTGCAGAATATTATATCACATATGGGCGTCATTGTCAACCCATATGTGTAATTATTTTTTGGGGAAATTGTGCTATTATATATACATATGGGTTATATTATGGAGGGTGATATGAACGTTTTAAAGAAAATTAACAAAATTCGCTTGGAGCGTGGGTGGTCAATATACCGTTTATCCAATGAATCCGGAATATCGCAATCTACTCTAACAAATATGTTTAACCGTGAAACCCTGCCTTCAATCACAACTCTCGAATGCTTATGCAATGCTTTTGGCATTACTATGTCGGAGTTTTTTAAAGAAGAAAACATCGATAAGCAAAACGAAGATCTTAACTCTGAACTGTTAAATCTTTTCAGCAAATTCAGCGAAGAAGAAAAAAACAGCGCGCTTATTCTTTTCCGCAGTATTGTCAAAAACAAGTGATATTATATAAAAAAGACGATGACGCTTTATATAAGCATCTTCGCCTTTTTTATATTCGGTTTATTACTCAAACCACTTATCTATATTTGCCTTGATGAAATCGTCGTCGTGCAGATGAGGATACATCTTGTAAAGTCTGTCTATCTCTTCTTTCTGTCCGGGTGACATGGTTTCCTCGGGGTTAAGACACCAAATTCCCTTCATAAGTCCCTGACGTCTGAGAACCTCGTGAAGACCTGCGATACAGCCCTTGAAGGCATTTGCGGTGTCAAAGAACACCGCATTCGTATCGGTTACTTCATTTGCAAGCTTAAGAATTTCTGCGGGAATAGTTTCGCAACCGCGATATGCTTTGCATTTTTCAAATATATCAACAGCCTTCTTCGTCCATACCGACCAGTGACCGAGAAGTCCGCCAACAAAACCCTTCTCGTATACTTTTCCGTCAACCTCAAATCTGTAATTTGTTACGAGGTCGATAACGATATTATCATCGTTACCGGTGTAAAGAGCAATTTCATCGCTTCTTGAAGAAAGCGCTGCGGCTCTTACGACATCGAGCGTGCAATATCTGTTAAAGGGAGCGGCTTTAATAGCGACTACGTTCTTAATTTCGCAAAGACGCTGCCAATAGCTGAAGGTGAAAAGTCTTCCGCCAACGGAGGGCTGGAGGTAGAAGCCGATTACGGGGAGGACCTTTGCAACTGCCTCGGTACGTTCAATCATTTCATCCTCGGAAAGTGCTCCAAGTCCACCTGGGCTGAGAAGAACGGCGTCGTAGCCGAGACTCTTTGCAAGCTCCGCTTCGCGCACCGCCTGCTCCTTAGGACCGCAAGCTCCGGCTACCATAACTATGGTTTTTCCCGTCTTTTCTTCAAATTTTCTTGATTCCTCGACGGCAACCTTAAGAACGGTTTCGAGAAGATTGTGTTTAGGATCACGGATTTCAAACTGCGTCGTATGTACTGCAACCGCAAGACCGCCAACGCCTGCATCAAGATAATATCTTACGATAGCTCTCTGATGCTTTTCATCGAATTTACGGTTTTCGTCAAGTGCGAGGGGATTTGCGGGTATCACCGTGCCCTCGTGAAGTTTTTTAAGTGCAAGTTCGTGTCTTGTCATATTAGTAGCTTCCCTTTCTTTCTTCAAAATGAGTGGGTTTGTCAAGCGTTCTTCCGCCGTCAAGAATATATTCCGCCTGCCATCTTATCAGAGTTTCAGCGGATACCTCGGGATAGCCGAAGAGCTCAACTGCGCGAGACGCATTGGAAAGATACGCATTTCCCTGAGGCTCCCCCTCAAAGAGAGGCTCTTTGCCAAGAAGCTTTCCAAGCTTTATCGCGGTTGACTTAATTGATACGGTTTCGGGTCCGGTAACGTTCATCTTTACGGCGGGCGTTGCACAATGGAGAAGAGCTCTGATTGCTATCTCGTTCGCTGAGCCCTGCCAAATAAAGTTAAAGCACGGTGTGGCAAGAGATATGGGTGCTCCGTCCATAATCTTCTTGGCGCAGTCGTAAAGCACGCCGTAACGGAGGTCGACTGCAAAGTTGAGACGGTAAATAAACACGTTGGTTCCATACTGATTGGCTGCGTATTCGAACGCGCGCTCTCTTGCAAGGCAGCTCATGGCATACTCACCGATAGGACCGACCTTATCATCCTCGGTGCATCCACCCGTGTGTACGGGAACGATGGGATAGATATTTCCCGAAGAGAATACAACGATGTTGGATTTTCTGAATTTATAGGCAACGAACGCAGGAAGCGTTGCATTCATAGCCCAGGTAAGATATTCCTGTCCGTCAGTTCCAAACTTTCTGCCTGCCATATAGATTACGTTCTCCACCTCAGGAAGAGACTCAAGACTGTCGCGGTCAAGAAGATCGCAGCTGATAGTTTCGATTCCGTTTGAATGAAGAAGATCAAGCGCAATAGAATCACCAAAACGCGAAACGGCTATGACACGCTTTTCAATACCCGCTTTCTTTATTGCATTTTTGGCAAGAAGACAAAGTGTAGGACCCATTTTGCCGCCTGCACCGAGAATCATAATATCTCCCTTTATCTTTGCAACGTCAGCAACGAGCTTATCGCTCGGTGTTGTCAGCAATTCATTAAGTTTTTCTTCGTTCCACATAATTTATCTCCTTAAATTTCATTTCATAAGTGAATTCAAAATCATATTGGATACAAATTCAGCGCGGCTGTTTATTTCACTTGCCGCACTCATATCCTTATTAAATATAATCGAAAGCGTGTGTATATTAGTAAAGTAGGAAAAACCGAAATTCATAAGCGAAACGACGACTTGATACTCGTCAATCTCCTCTTTGAATATCCCCTGCTTTTTTCCGCGCTTTATCTGCGATATAATATAATCAATGGTAGGCTGCTTTAATTTACGCACCTCGTCTTCGGAAACGAATTGCGCGTTATTAAGGTTTTCCCACATAAGCATACGGACAAAGCTCGGCGTTTGTTCGAAAAAGTGAAAAAAGGCATACGCAAAGTTTTTGATTGCCAAAGCGGGCTCGGGATTTTCAACGAAAAACTCACGCTCACATTCGGCAAGCTTTCGGTATACGGAAAGCAAAACCTGCTTATATAGCTCCTCTTTACTACCGAAATGCTCGTATATCATTCGCTTATTAAAACCCGACAGCGCGGCTATCTCATCAATTCTGGCGCCGAAAAATCCTTTTTCGGAAAATTCCGCCTCTGCCGCCGTAAGTATTTTTTCTTTCGTTATTTCTGATTTTGCCTGTTTTTGACGCATAAGCCCTCCAACAAGTAACTATGCAGTTATTTTATCACACAACGTAAGCTTTGTCAATAGTTATTAATAGAATAAATGAATAAATATTAATAGAAAAAATTGATAACCAAGGGAGTAAATTTATAATAATTGTTCAGAAATTTATTGACTTATCCGAAACAATGTTGTATAATATCAGTAACTAATTAGTTATTTTTATTGGAGAGCCTGTTTTATGCTAAAATTTGCTATTGTCGGTACGGGAATAATTGCAAACCGTCACATCGAAGCAATCAATTCACTTGATGAGGTTGAACTGGTTGCGGTTTGCGATATTAATGAAGAAAAAGCAAAGCAATATTCCGAAGATTTAAACGTTCCGTACTCACTCAACTATAAGGAATTACCCGAAAGGTTTGATTTCGACGCGGTAATTCTTAATCTGCCGCACGGTTTGCACTGTGAGGCTACCGAATTTTTTCTTGACTGCGGAAAGCACGTGCTCGTTGAAAAACCCATGGCAAATACTCCCGAGGAATGCAAGCGAATGATTGAAGCCTCGAAAAGAAACGGAAAAAAGCTTGGAATAGCACATATACAAAGGCATTTTGATGCCATCACCGAGGCTAAGAGAATTTATGGATCGGGTGAGCTTGGAAAGCTCTGTATGTATACTGAAAACAGAAGCACGAATTATTTCTACGACGGACGCCCAAAATGGTTTCTAAGCAAGAAAAGCGCGGGCGGCGGTATAGTAATGAATTTCGCGGCGCATGCGTTCGACAAACTTCTTTCGGTTATGGAAGGGGCAAAAATCATTTCGATAGACGCTCAGTGCGGCAATTATCTAAACGATTACGACATAGACGGTCATGCTCAGATATTTGCAAAATTTGACAACGGCGTTTCAAGCTCGATTACACTTTTCGGATATCTTGCATCGGGCTATGAAGCTTACTACTATTTTACGAAAGGCGCTGTCAGAATAGTCGGTGATAATCTTGAGATTAACAGAGGCGACGGACAAGGCTTCGTTGAGCAAAAACTCTCCCGCGATAAATTGCCGTTTGTGCGCCAGCTTGATGAGTTCTGCAAGCTTATAAAAAACGAGAAGACGGACACTCCTGACGGAGAGTACGGAGCATATATTATTGATGCAATAAAAACTGTATATGAAAAATCCGATAATATCTAAATAAAATTAAAAAACTCATTGACTTTATTTCTCTAATATCGTATAATTTATACAATAATACAATTCGAAAGGAATTTTTTTTAAAAATGCTTAAACTTGCTATCGTCGGTACAGGAATTATTATGAAATCACACGTTACGGCAATTAATCAGCTTGATGACGTTGAGCTTGTGGCTGTATGTGACGTAAATGAAGAAAAGGCAAAACGTTATTCCGAGCAGTGCGGAGTTCCCTACGTGCTTGATTACAAGGAGCTACCCTCGAAAATCGATTTTGACGCCGTTCTTCTCAACCTTCCCCACGGACTTCACTGCGAGGTAGCGGAATTTTTCCTTGATGCAGGAAAGCACGTGCTTGTTGAAAAGCCCATGGCAAACACCGTTGAAGAATGCGACAGAATGATAGCTGCCGCAGAAAGAAATAACAAAAAGCTCGCCGTTGCTCATATTCAAAGGTTCGGCGGAGCAATCAGAGAAATTAAAAGAGTTTACGAGTCGGGTGAACTCGGTAAGCTTTGCATGTTTACTGAAAACAGATGCGAGGATTATTTCTACGATGCACGTCCTGCGTGGTTCCTCTCAAAAAAAATGGCAGGCGGCGGAATTGCAATGAATTTTGCGGCACATGCATTTGACAAGCTATTTTCGGTTATGGAAGGGGCAAAACTCGTTTCGGTTGACGCGCAGTGCGGAAATCTTACCAGAGATTACGACGTAGAGGGTCACGCGCAGATATTTGCTAAATTTGACAACGGTGTCAGCGGTTGTATTACACTCAACGGCTATAACTCGACCGGATCTCAGACTTATTTCTATTTTACTAAGGGTGCGCTCAGAATTAACGGCAGAACGCTTGAAATTAACCGCGGTGACAAGGAGGGTTACATTCCCGTTGAGCTCCCCCCTATGAGCACGACGAACTTTGCCAACGAAATAGACGCGTTCCACAGATACATAAAAGGCGAAGAAAGCGATATTCCTACCGGAGAATACAGCAGACAAATCATTGATGCTATTCAGACGGCATACACAAAATCTATATAACGGAATACGTTAAATGAAAAAACTGTTATTTTGCTCAACAAAACCGTTTATGTTCTGGGTTGAGCTGCCTCCCATAGCCTTGCTTATACCCGCAATAATCTATAACGGCACCTCGGACGGCTTAATGAAGCTCTATCCGCTTATAATTGCTCTGTCTGCAACTGTTATATTCCTTGCGCTCTATATTTACAAGGCCGTTTCAATTTCATTTGAAGAAATAAGATGCGTCGGAGTTTTTTCATCAAAGGAGAAAGCCGTAATTAAGCAGGACAGAGCTTTGGTCATTACTCTGCTCAAAAAAAATCGAATCAGACTTGAGCTTTTCGGAAAAAACAACGACGGTGAGACCTCTTACGCTTGGCTGAAGGATGATGAACCCTGCGAAATAAATCTTTTCAGAGAAAAAATAAACGGTTCTGCCAAAAGAGCAAAAAAAATTCTGCGCTACTTCGGTGTTGAAGAAGAGCAAATCGAGGGTATTTTTGATAAAAACGACGCCGAGTTTATTACAGAGGATATCAACCTTTCCTCCGTAACGAAGGACGGATTGAAATCCATAAAGATTTATTTTAATAAAACACTGTAAAATATTTTAATCTAATAAAAAAGCAACTCAAGCTTTTAGCGTGAAACTCTTAACGGAGTATCAAGCATCAACTTGAGTTGCTTTTTTTCGTGGGCGGAGATTTCAAGCAAAGCTTTGTTTGCTCAGGATACACCGCCCACATTATTTAATTTTCAGCTACAGCCGCGAAACTGCCAAAATCAGTTAT
The DNA here is from genome assembly GCA_015064665.1 of Oscillospiraceae bacterium. The sequence goes on along the minus strand of SVRU01000046.1, from coordinate 4,184 downwards.
ACTGGTCTGCGTGACCGCCTGCAAGAGCAATCATCTTAACAGCCTGAAGCGAGAACTTATCAGCATAAATGGTGAGCTTCTTGGTCATTACACCGCGTGCAAGAACCTTAACTCTTCCTGCATTCTTGCTTACAAGATTCTTTTCCTTCAAATCCTTAAGCGTAACGGTTGCTCCGTCCTCAAAATTTTCACATATGGTGTCAAGATTGATTTCGCAGAACTTACCGTCAGACTGCTCTTCGGTTTCATCGGGAATTCTTTCAACGACTTCGATCATCTGCTCTGCCTCTTCGTCGGTGAGTATTTCATCGGCGTGAACAGCGTCAACGTGAACGATCTCGCTCGCTAGAATCTCCTTAACGGGAGCGGACTCACCGTCTGCCTTGTCGGAGCTTGCAGTTTCGATTAACGCACCAACGTCAACCTTCATAAAGCTTTCATCTCCGTCAAGCGTTACACCTGCGGGAAGAATTATCTTAACAAGATCACGGGCTGCGAGAGATTCAGTCGACTCGTAAGGCATATGATAATCAACGTTCGGAGCATCTACCTTTTCTATTTCGAACTTGTTCATCATTTCCTCAATAAGTTCAACAACGTACTTCAATCCGCGTTCGCTCTTAACCTTGAGAAGCATGGGAACTTTATCAAGCTTGGGTTTGTCGGATACGTCAACGAAGTGATATTTGTTTGCATTGTATTCCTTTGGATCAAGTCCGAGGTAAACCTGGAACGCACTTCCCTTTACGTTAAGCTTAGCGCACTGAATTCTGCCCTTGTTAAAGGATTCGAAATTCCAGCTCGTTCTTGCCTTAACGCCATCGTAAGAAAGAAGCGTATTCTTTACTACCGTGTAGTAATCCTGAATGGATTCCTCCGCCTGAATAAGCCTTGACATAAACGAAGTTCTGTAACGAACGTGAACGACTTCACCGTTGATTATCTTACTTCCGCCTTCGTCCTCGTCATTGCCGGATGCAACGACAACGGGAACGGGAATTATTTCAGGCTCTTTTGCGGGTGCTTCCTCAACGGGTGCTTCCTCGACGGGTGCTTCCTCAACGGGTGCTTCCTCAACGGGTGCTTCCTCAACGGGTGCTTCCTCGACGGGTGCTACGGGCTTTTTGGGTGCAGGAGCTTCGGTAGCTTCGGGGTCGTCGCTCTTGCGCTTCTTAATTATAAGAATGATAACTACTGCAATTAATGCAAGAATTACAAGCACTGCAATGAGAACCCAGAGCCAAGTCAAATCGGTTTCTTCGGGAACTACGGGAGCGTCGCCTATTTCAACCATTGAGAAAATAGAGAAGTGCGAGGTTGTGAATACAATGTAATCACCTTCAACCGTGAAATCGTGAAGCTCAAGCTTTCCGTCATCTGAAACGTGAACAAGGTCAAAGTCAACGTTGGTTCCGCGAAGATTTACGGGAATAAGAAGCTTTACGGTAAACGAATCGTTAGTCGTCTGCTTTATACCGTTCTCGCTGAAATGGATATCGTAAGCTGCCAAAACATAACCTACTCTGCCCTTTCCGAATACTTCGTCGGACACGAAATAACGGTACTGCGAGCTAACGTCTCTCATATTAAGCTTGTATGTTTCGGGAACGCCCTTAACGCCTGCAATAACGCTTAAGAGCTTATCACCCGAGCTATTGAAGATTTCTTGCTCTTTTTCAAAGCCAACAATTCTAAGAGTTGCTTTCATAGAAGAAATAGCTTCATAGTTCGCATTACCGGTAAAGGTTGCCACGATCTCATAAGTGCCGGGCATCGTGTAATCCTTACCGCTATACTGAACGGTTACACCCTCGGGAAGAGTTCCCTCGATTTCGATGCTGTGCTTTTTGCCGTCATAGAGCAATACCTTATCCTTAAAGGATATACCGCTCATATCGTATACTGCAGCTGCGATAGACCAACCGTAGTCAGCGATTTCACCGACTATTTCAATATTTTCGGTATCAAATACTGCCTTTGCAACATAATCACCCTTGTTCGTTGCCTTATTGGTGTACTCTCCGTCTGTAACGTAGGTTGTGCCAAACGTAAGTACGTTTCCTTCGGAATCAACAAGGTATACCGCTTTTTCAGTGCCGTCGTATACGAATTTGGTTTTCAGCCATGAATAAGCGGAAAGGTCGATACTTGCTTTGCTGATAGCAACAACACACTCGCCGGAAGTAAATACGAAGTTTCCGTCAGGAGTTGTTAAAGCAACCTCACAGTAGTAGGTTCCGCTATCGGCAACGTTTTTAACGCTGAGCGTTCTGATTACTGCGCCACTGATTTCAACGCCGTTCTTATACCACTTATAAGAAACCGACACGCCGTCAGCAAGTAATGCATCACCGGAAATTACGGCGTCAATTGCAGAGGTCTGTGCGTCAAATACTTTATTAATGCTTTCGGGAATAGTAACAGTTATTTCGTATACGGGTCCGTCGGGCTGTTTTTCAATCGACCAGCCGTAAGGAGCAGCCGTTCCTATAACCTCAAAGTTATCGGTATCAAATACTACCGTTGCGGTGTATTCGCCAATCTCGGTATTCTTGTTGCCCGAGTAGGTTGCGCCAAATGTAAGAACATTTCCGTTTGCATCTGCGAGATATACCGATTTCTCGGTTCCGTCGTAGATAAACTTGCCTGTCTGCCAGGTGTAATTATTAAGGTCAATAGTTGCCTTGGAAATGGTTACCAAGCATTCGTTGGAGTTTGCGGATTCCGCCTCCGCGCCGTTTATGGCAACGACAACCATACACGTGTATTTTCCGCTGTCGGCTACGTATTGAACCTTGTAGCTCGACTCGGTTGCGCCGATAATAACCTGACCGTTAAAGAACCAATAATACTTGATTTCGACGCCCTCGGTCTCAAGAACGGTTCCGGATACATCTGCTTTGAGTTCAAAGTATGAGCCGTTATAGATTTCGGAAATTGCGCCCGTAACGGTTACCTTAAGCTCTTCTACCACGGGAGCCGCTTCAATTGACCAGTCGTAGGAATCAACGCTACCTATAACGTCAAAGTTTTCGGTATCAAATACTGCCGTTGCCGTATATTTGCCAACCTCGGTATTTACATTGCCGAAATAGGTTACGCCAATGGTAAGAATGACTCCGTTGTCATCTATGAGATATACGTATTTCTTAGTTCCGTCGTAAATATAGTTGCCGCCATGCCATGTGTGCTTGGTAAGATCAATAATTGCCTTTGCAATTTTTACCGAACATACGTTTGATTCGCCGGTATATATTGCAGCGTCGATAGAGACTATAACTTTACAAGTGTATTCGCCGCTGTCCGCAACGTTCTTAACCTTGTAAGTATTGGTTTGGGTTTCTGCAATCAAATTGCCGTTTTTATACCAAAGATAAGTAATCTCCGCGGAAGAGGAATCAATACCCTCAACCGTGACGTTGGCAACAAGCTCGGATTCGGTTTCGTCGTAAACCTTATCAATTGAAGGTGCAACGTCAACGCTTACCGTAACGTCGGGAAGAGTGGGATTTTCTTCAAGAACGGCGTAGAGAGTGATATCCTCGTCGGGCATCTGTGTATAAACCGTTCCCAAAGCATCCTGCCATCCGACAACCTTGTAGTTGTTGTAGACGGTTACCTCTGCAAAATACGCAACGTCTGCGCCTGCGGGAAGGAATCCGACACGGTGCTCCATACCGTCCAGAATATACTCTATCTTGTTTACTTTATCAAATTCAACGCTAAGGTCAACCGTTGCGCTGACAACAGAAGAACTCATAAACGATGCAATAAGAGCCGCTTTTTGAGGAGCTATTATGGAAAGTACGTTCTCAATATCGACTGAATGTGTACCGCTGTGAGCAAATTTTCCATTTTCATCATAGACGGAAAGTATGGATTTTGACTTAAATCTCTCGGGAAGAGCGTTGTAGAATTTCGTGACGAGATTAATAATCTTGGTGTAAAGGAACTCGTACTCCTTTATCTTAGCCTTAATCTGCTCCTCTGTAAGACCGTCAAGCTCTTCAAACTGTGCAAAGAACTCATGGTCAAGAAGCTCTTCAACGTCTACATAATCGAAAATCTTAAGTATATCGTCAACGGTTACAGACTTTACGAAAGCATACGCACCGTCAACGTCGGACGTAAGCAACGTAAATACCTTTTGCTTCAAATCGTCGGGAAGCTTATTGCTGTTCGCA
>SVRU01000045.1 GCA_015064665.1 Oscillospiraceae bacterium | reverse complement strand
ATGTTTTATCTGTCGTTTGTCTCAAACGACAGATTCAACAATGAATTGCGCGAGCGCATGAATTGAGTGCGTGGCACTCATGAATTGGCTTCGCCATGAATTGCGCCTGCGGGCGCATAGGGATGGATGCGCAATTCAATTCATGGAGCGAAGCGAGAAATCATGGCGAAGCCAATTCATGACGGCAACGCCGTCAAATCATTAAAAAACGAGGACTTGCATGAAAGAGAATTTTCTTGTCGATTTATCTAAGCAATTTGCCGTAGATATCGTCAATCTTTGCACCTACATCAAAGAAAACCGCAAAAGCAACGTACTGTTAAATCAAGTTTTGCGTAGTGGCACAAGCATTGGTGCAAACATTCACGAAGCCAACTATGCGGCAAGTAAGGCAGACTTTATCAACAAGTTCCAAATTGCTCTCAAAGAATGTTACGAAACAGATTATTGGCTCGGCTTGTTTAAAGATACCCATATGATAACCGAGGAAGAATACAAGGATATGTTTGCAAAATGCAGCAAAATCCGTAAATTGCTTATTGCTTCCATTACTACCGCCAGGGAAAACGGTTAAGGACAAATGTGATTTTTGAGCGAAACTCGAAAGTTCGTTTTACAGCAGTACGGTATAACATATCGAATATACAAACATAAAAAGGAGGTAATAAATGCGATACTTCAAGTATAAAAACATCAAGAAAAATATGAACAATGCTTTGAAAGAGCAATACTTGACTTTGACTAAAGACGAAAAACGCACAGTTAGAAAAGAAAGACTTTGGAGAAGATGCAGTAGCATAGTTGCATTTATAATCTTTTTCACTTGTATGTTTGCATCAGTTTATCTTATTAAAATAATTCCCCGTCCAAGTAATCAGTGGTTGGAGGTTCTCTCTGTTTTAGGAAAAGTAATCGTTGGATTTGTCTTGTTAATAGTTAGTGGATTTTTGACCTACGGAATAACATATCCTTTGTGGAAAAAGGTTGAGTCATTTAATATCCCTTTGATGAAAAAAGAAATTTTCTCAAAAGCGTGTGGACATTTACGAGATTACTATGGATTGCAAGAGCCATACATTATAACAAAGTGCTATGATTCGACTGATGAAAATTTCAAGAATCATGACGTGTGCATATTTGTTGTTAATGATGAGCTTCGCATTACTATCGACTTGATCCGAGGGTTTCTTCACGGGCATAGAGATTTGGGATGTTATGTGCTCAACCGAGATGAAATAGTCATTTCAAAGAAACATGAAAATAATCTTTTGATTGCAGAACTTAAAACAGAAGATACCATTTTTCTGTTAGGGTATCGAGCGAAAAAGTTTATAGAAAACAGTTTTCTTTCAAGAGAAAAAGATACATAAATATACCTTTTGTCGTCACAACCCCGGTTTTTAGCCTAAAAATATACCTTTTGTCGTCTTGACCCACGACGAAAGTGTCGTTTGTCTCTCGAAAGACAAAGCGACGTAATATAGACACCTATAGTGTCGTGATATGGCTCTGCGGAGCCGTAAGGAGCTTTGTCGTTCCACGCTCGGCTCTGCCGAGTATATTACGCTTGCTAAGCAAGCATATCGCGACTTCGAAGAAGTCTATATCACGCGCGACGTAGTTGCGCTATATCACGACGGCAACGCCGTCTATATCACTCCACCGCAGGTGGACAAAGAACGGAGCCTATTATGCCGAAAACTTCTCACGTGCTTACGATTGAATTTGCAGTTGAAATTACCGAGCTGTGTTCTAAAATTAAAACTCGTCCCGAATATACAAGCAGCTTATCCGCAGTGCTTCTTCCATCAGCGCAAATATAGCAGAAGCCAAATATGCCGAGAGTAACGCAGACTTTGTACATAAATTAGAGATTGCACAAAAGGAAGCAAATGAAACAGAAACATGGCTTAACGTTTTATGTAAGAGCGGCATTATTGATGAGCTCACTTTTAAATCCTTGCGAAATAAGTGCGGTAAGCTTAGAAGAATGTTGATTGCTTCGATAACAACCGTAAAAAACAAGATATCAAATGAACAAAAGTAGCCTTTGAGCAAAACTAAAAAGATCATTTTATAGCAGTAATCGTTCATGATGCTCCCTGCGAGTTACACCTCGGTTGAAGCAATTCTACGCACTTTGCATCGGATTACCGATGCGCTCGCGGAGCAATCTGCGCCGCCGTCCTTGCAAGCGAGCTTGCAGATACGGCTTGGCTTGATTATCTAAAGGAAACTAATATGATTGCAAGAATAAAGAAAGACGAAACCACATACGACACAGTGGTATTTGCCGTTTTATCTGATGGATGGTATTCAAAAATTATAGGGTTTGACGAAACATTTGAAACACTTGAATACATAAATATTTATGGTAGTGTAACTCCATATATTAAGCAACAAATATTTTTCATTGACTCCTCGGATGACGAGTGGAGCACGAAAGGTAAAATAAGTGGATTTAGTTGGATTATAAATAACACCTTGCTCCTCAAATTGCTTGAGCAAGATAGGTATATACCTGATGAAATTCTTTCACGATGCATCGAAATCCAAAAAAACACTATTATCCCCGAATGGTTTGAGGTGCTCGACGAAAAAAGCGCAAAGAATCTTTTAGTTGCAAGCGAGTGTTTTCATGACGCAATAATTGAAACCGTAAAAACAGAAAATAGTGAAACTTTTATTACAATAAAAATTTGGGAAGCAAAAATACATTTAAAACTTAAAGACGCAAATCTGTCTAGCAACTGCAAGGTGGGTTACGGCAACCTCGGTGAAATCTATGATTCAAGCATCTTCTTTGAGGACGGTCGTATTTTCTGGACAGATTGTGACGGCGCCAATTCTAAAAATTCACTGCGCAACGCATCTTGCTTTTTCTCGGCAACCAAAATGCTTTGGAAATTAGATTGATTTTAAATTAAAAAGGAACCATACCATGAAACTGTTATTAAACGCTCTTATAAAATTCACCGTAGGTCTTATAGCGTTAGGTGCGCTTTTGTTTCTGCCGGCGTGGACTTTTCGATACACGGAGGCTTGGTTGTTTATAGCTTTGCTGTTTATTCCGATGCTGATTATGGGCGCGGTTATGTTTTTTAAAGCTCCCGCGCTTCTTGAAAAGCGGCTGAACAACAGGGAAAAAGAGAAAACGCAACAGGGCGTTATCGCACTGTCGGGATTGATCTTTCCGATAGGATTTGTTTTATCGGCACTTGATTTCCGCTTTGATTTATCACGCGTTCCGCTTTGGCTGACGGTTGCCGCTTCAGCTTTGTTTCTTTTCGGCTACGGTATATATGCCGAGGTAATGCGGGAAAATGCTTATCTTTCACGCACGGTTGAGGTACAGGAAAATCAAAAAGTTATCAGCACGGGACTTTACGGCATTGTCAGACATCCTATGTACCTTGCAACTTTGTTTATGTTTTTGTCTATCCCACTGATACTCGGCTCGTTTTGGGGATTGATTCCGTTTATGCTCTACCCTGCAACAATCGTAATTCGTATTTTAAATGAGGAAAAAGTTCTGGCAGAGGGGCTTGACGGATACACCGCATACAAAAACAAGGTAAAATACAGACTTATTCCGTTTGTTTGGTAGATAACAATGAAAAAAACACTGCTTGAAAATATTCCTTGCGGATTTCCCGATGAGATTCGCACGTTCATTAAGGGGCATGACGTATATGACAGCTCCTGTTCGCCGGAGGCGAGAGTTTATTATATAGATAAGGATAAGGGATATTATCTAAAATCGTCCGCCAAGGGTGCGCTTGCAAATGAGGCAGCGATGACCTCATATTTTCACTCAAAAGGACTTGGCGTTGAGGTTTTGCGGTATTTCACCGATGATAAAGACTGGCTTCTGACGGCGCGTGCCGTTGGTGAAGATTGCACACACGCCGACTACCTTTCCGAGTCGAAACAGCTATGCGATACCCTTGCTACATATCTGCGCGAGCTTCACGAGCTTGATTTTTCGGACTGTCCGATTGCCGACAGAAACGCCGTCTATCTTTCCACCGTTGAAAACAACTGTAAAAGCGGAAACTACGACACCTCGGCATTTCCCGACAGCTTTGGCTACCGTTCTGCTGAGGAAGCATACTCGGTTTTTTCCGAGGGAAAGGATGCTATTTGCGGAAGAGTTCTTCTGCACGGTGACTACTGTCTTCCGAACATAATGCTTGTCAACTGGAGGTTATCTGCATTTATTGACCTCGGTAACGGCGGCGTCGGCGACAGACACATCGACTTATTCTGGGGCACTTGGACATTATGGTTTAACTTAAAGACTACGAAATATTTCGGCCGTTTTCTTGATGTTTACGGTCGTGATAAGGCAGACGAATCTATACTGAAGATCATTGCCGCGGCAGAGGTTTTTGGATAAAAATAAAGGAGAAATGAACCTTGAAAAAACACAGAGCTTTAAAAATTTTCGGTATAATTCTTGCCACGGTAATGCTTTTTTGGGCAACGATAAACCTTATACCGCCAAAGAAAAACGTTGAAAGCAATCCTTTTATAGTCGGAAAAGGAGAGCTTCCGATGATAGCGGCACACCGCGGCGGCGGAGCATGCAACCCCGAAAATACTATGCTTGCATTCAGAGAGGCGGTCAATACGTTTGGCGTTGAAATAATCGAGAGCGACCTTTATCTTACGAAGGACGGCTACCTCGTTTACAATCACGACAGCTATATAGACGAAACCTGCAACGTCAACGGAGATATCTCTCTTGACGAGGTTAAAGAGCTTTGCAAGGACAAATCCAAACGCCACTACATAAGCGACATGACTCTTAAAGAAATCAGACAGTATAATTTCGGATACTATTTCGAGAACGAAAACGGAGAGAGAATCTATAAAGACGCGGAAAATTTCTCAGAGCTTGGGCTTGAGATTGCAACGGTTGAAAAGCTGTTTTCGGAGTTTTACGAAACGAATCCCGACCTGCTTTTCATCGTTGAGATCAAGAACGACGGCGAGCGAGGATACGAGGCGTGTAAAATTCTTGCCAAAACGCTTGACAGATTCCCAAGCTATAAAAACAGAATCGTTATAGGAACCTTCCATGACGAAATAGAAGCAGAGCTTAAGACGAAATACCCCGACCTATACAGAGGCGCGCCCACAGGCACTGCAGCGAAGTTTATAGTTACGCAAATGCTTGGTGTTAACATATTTGATAAGAGTGATTTTGCCTGCCTGCAGATCCCTACCGATTACGACGTTGGAATAACACTTAATCTTGCAAAATCAAATTACGTCAAAAGGGCTCACAGAAGAAATATTGCCGTTCAGTATTGGACGATAAACGACGAGGAAACTATGAGAGAGCTTATAGAGCTTGGCTGCGACTGTATTATGACAGACAATCCCAAGCTTCTCAAACAGGTTCTTGATTCATATAGATAAAAAAGCGGGGCTGTCTCATTAAGAATTCAAATAAATCAAGACAAAAACACGAAAAACACGGTCAGAATTGTAGTTTTAGCGAATTCTTAATGAGAACAGAACCTCGGGGCGAACGAATTTGGAGCAGAAATCCTTGGCTGACGAGCGAGAAGCGTACAAAGGTACGCTGAGCGAGGGAACGAGGATAGAATAAAAACTTTAACAAAACGAAGAAAACCGCAGGTTTTCAACCATAATTTCTTAAATTTGCATAAAGAAACGACAGAAACACTGTTTTTATGACAATGCTTCTGCCGTTTTTTATTTGGTTCTGCCTAAATGCGATAGACCCTTGTTTTTATCTAACTTCATTATTTCTATAATATGACGGTGACGTACCCGTATGCTTTTTGAAAAAACGGCTGAAATACGCCACGCTTGCAAAGCCGAGCATATCGGCGACCTCAGTGACCGAAAAATCACCAAGCTCGAGCAGAGCTTCCGCTCGGCGCACAAGCAGTCTGTCGCGGTATTCAAGGGGAGCTATTCCAAACTTTTCCTTAAAAATATTATAAAATTGCGCCGTGCTTAAAAAACAAAGCTCAGCAAGCTGACCGCAATCGATTTTTTCGGTCAGATGCTCGTGTATGTAGCGTATAGCGGGCCCGATTTTTGACTTATAAAGACTTGTCGGATGCTCCTGCAGAGAAGAGAGAATTCCGCACATTTTTTCAATTTTGGAAACGCTGTTATCCTCAAATCTGCATTCCTCGGAAAGCGCTCCGACACAGTCCTTAAATCTTGCGCCGCAGGTGTCGGTGATTTTCAAGGGTGAATCAGAGAATAGTGCAAGCTCACCATCGATCGTCATCGTAAAATCTATTCTGAAAAATTCAATTTCTTCTCCTACGATAGCCATCGAGTGACACGACCCCTTCGGAAGATATATTACAGAGCCCGACAAAAGATGAATATCATTGCCGGATGATTTATATATACATTCACCCTTAGTTATATACAGAAAACCGTTACAACCCCTGCTTAAAGTGGAAAATTTGCGGTATTGCGGCTTTTGATAGATAATATTTATATCCGACAAAGCAAAATTATACTTATTCAGACTGTCAAACGGTATAATCATAAAATCACCTCGTGAAAATTATAGCACGCGCAATAACCGCTGTCAACAGAAGTTGAACAAAAAATCAGAAAATCGTACAAATATACACGAAATTAGTGTATAGCTTTTTTTAAAGCGTAATGATAGAATAATATTGCAAACAGAAAGAAGAGGTGAATTTTCTGGATAAGCAAAAGCTCTTTAACACCATGCGTGTATATGACGACTATGAAAAAAGATTTGCAGAAGCACGCATAAAAAAGCCCCTACGCTTCCCTACCGATGAAAAGACGCGCTCGGAGATACGGGAGGATGTCAAAAAAATTCTCGCGTATGACGAAAAGCTTGTTCCCGAAATCTCGGGCATGACCGAAATTTCATGCGATAATCTTGACGGATACTCGGTAAAGCAGTTAAGATATACCACGTGGAAAAACGTTTACGCATCGGCATCGCTTTACCTGCCCGACACCGACAAAAAGATGCCCTTGATATTCCTGTTCTGCGGTCACGGAAAGGACGGCAGATTAACAAACGGTTACGCGCTTATGGCGAGAAAGCTCACGCAGCTTGGCGCAGCCGTAATCGTTCCCGACAATATCGGTCAGGGTGACAGAGAAAATATGGGGCACTGGTATTCGGTCGGTCCGTTTTACTGTGGCTTAACTCTTCAAGGCATGATAGTTATGGAATCCGTAGCGCTTATTCGGCACATGAAAAATGACCCTCGCTTTGATTCCGATAAATTTGCGGCATGCGGAAATTCGGGTGGCGGCACACTCTGCCTTTTCCTTGCGGCGCTTGCGCCTGAGCTGTGCGTCATCTCAAGCAGCGGATATCCCTCGGAGTTTTCATACATACTTTCAAAGGAGCGTCCGCACTGCTCCTGCAATCTGCTCCCCGGAATTGCTCACGGACCCGAAATGTGGGAGGTTCTGTCGCTTTTTGCGCCAAAACCTTTGCTTGTTGAGCAAGGCGAGATGGACTATCTGATTCCGATGGACATTTTCCACCGCAATGCGCGAAAGCTTAAGAATATTTATATTCAAATGGGGTGCGAGGAAAATTTCGAGTTCGCCCTGACGAAAGAGTCGCATTCATGGACCGACAGCGACAGATATATTATTGCGAAATTCCTTGCAAAATCACTCGGAATAAAAGAACCTAAAGAAGAGTGCGACACGGACGCGGATTTTATTAACGGACTCAAAGCGTGGCACGTTGACATGCCATCGGACGCTCTAACACTTGATGAAACATCGGAAATGCTTTCAGGCAAAAAAATGCCCGAGGGAACAACTCTTGCAGATATCTATCCCCCCACCTTTAATTCAAAGCCTCTTTCCCCCGATGAGATAATATCGGACATCGGACGAGGTGACGTAATGAAAATTTTAGCGCAAATGGAATGCGCTCTCAAAAAAACATAAAAAGGAGATAATAAAATGGCAAAAAAATATACATACCGTGTTGGCGGCGGATGCGCGCTATGCATGACCTGCATTTATCAGTGCCCCGTAGGTGCTATCAAAATGATTGAGGACGTATCGGCAAAAATTGATGAAGAAAAGTGCATCGGATGCGGCAGATGCTTTGATGCTTGTCAGCCCGAGGCAATCAAGAGATTTGAAAATAATTAAATATGAGGTATAAATAATGAAACAGTACAAATGCGAAAACGGAAAAGTTGTTTTTGACAGCGAGGAGCTTTCGATATACGGTGAATACGACGTTGTCGTAGTCGGCGGCGGTATGGCGGGCGTCGGCGCGGCGCTTGCAGCGGCAAAAGAGGGTGCAAAGACGATTATCATTGAAAACACCTCCGCACTCGGCGGACTTGCAACAATGGGTATTGTTAATATTCCCCTTGACTTCCTTTCGGGAATAGGCACCGAATTTTTCGAGAGACTTACGGATATGAACGGTCTTCGCAAAAGAAACACAAATCCCGAAAAGCACAAGCTTCTTTTCGACCGCATGGTACGCGAGGCAGGTATAGATGTGCTTCTCGTAACCCCTCTTGTAGATACTATCGTTGACGGAAACACCGTAAAAGGAATCGTTGTGCATACGAAGCAAGGAAGAGTTGCCGTTCTCGGAAAACGCTTCGTTGACGCATCGGGTGACTCCGACCTCGTTTACTTTGCAGGCGGAGAGGTCGAGGTAGGACGCGAAAAGGATCATATGTCTATGGGATGCTCGCTCGAGTTCGTTCTCGGCGGCGTTGATATGGACAAATATAAGGAAAGCGACGTTTTCCTTAACGACACGAAATGGATAAAGCTTCTCGATAAGGCAATATCATGTGGCGAGCTTCCCCCTATTGACAACCACCTTAACTGGCTCACGCATATTCCCGACCGCCCCGAGCATTGCGGAAAGGACGAGGTCAGCATCTGCTTTGCGCACTCAAGAAACTGCTTCCCCTGCGATAACAACGACCTCACCCGTATGTATATTGAGGGCAGAGAGCAATGTAATATTCTCGCGGCGTTTATCAAAAAGAACATCCCCGGCTTTGAGGACAGCTACCTTTCATACACGGGAAGCCTGCTCGGTGTGCGTGAGAGCCGCCGTATCATAGGTGAATATCGCTTCACGGGTATGGACATCGCCACCGGAAAGACGTTTGACGACGTCATCGCGATAAGCTGGCACGGATTTGACCTTCACGGCTTTGAGAGCCCCGGAAATATGAAATGGTTCAAGGGAACGCTGCCAAACGGCGAGGAGGCATACATATCAAACATTGCGGGCTGGGGTTCACAGCTGCCGCCCGATGACAGTTTAAAGCGCATAAATATGAAGGAGCTCGTTGATATGAGCCAGACCTATCACTATGAGATTCCCTATCGCTCGCTTGTTCCGATTCGTCTTGAAAACGTGCTTGCGGCAGGCAGAAATATTTCTTCCGATGTTCCCGGTCAAAGCGGCACGCGCCTTCTTATGTGCTGTATGGCAATGGGTGAAGCCGCGGGAACGGCATCCGCCATGTCTATAAAAGAGGGTGTTTCCCCCCGTAATCTTGACGTTGCAAAGCTTCAGAGAAGGCTCGTTGAAAACAACTGTAACATCGGTCAGGGCTTCAGAAAGATTGAGTCGCTCGGCGACGGTGACTATTCAAAATACGCAATAGACCAGACACCGAGAAACGGTTAATAAAAAAATTCAAAAAAGCTTCGTTTTTTTCAGCGAAGCTTTTTATTTATATTGAAATATTTAAATAAATGTGCTAGAATTATATATATGCAAGGGTGAATAATCTGATGAAAGGGGTTGCACAGAACAAATGAAACCAAGCTATAAAATCGTTTTGCTATGCCTAAGCATTATTGTACTCTTATTCGTTACTCCTTTAATTATTTTCAAAACCGCAACTGCCGATTCGGCTATGGGCTTGATTTTTCTTTTGTTTTTTGTTCTGTACCCCATAGCATCTATCGTATATGGCATCCTTTCGGGATTTGATATAAAACGGCTTTGGTGCTTACCGCTTGCTTTCGCCACCTTGTTCCCACCCCTTTATTCCATTACAATCAAGGAAATGGTATGGGACCTATACGTTTACTCTGCGATATATTTCATACTCGGATACGTAGCAACACTTGTCACAGCTCTTATAAATTTCACGAGAAAGAGAGATAAAAATGAAAGAGATTAATTTTGAGTTCAACGGATATTCGGCAACTGTCATTATCCCCGATAAGCCAAACGGAAAATGGATATGGAAGACCGAATTTTTGCACGCATTTGAGGATGCGGAGCTGGCTCTTTTTGATAAGGGCTATACCCGTGTGACATATAAAATACACGATATGTGGGGCTCACCGCGTGCTGTAAGAATGATGAACAAATTTCACAAATTTGCAGTCAAGGAATTTAACCTGTCTGAGAAGGCAATTCTTTTCGGATTCTCAAGAGGCGGAACCTATGCATTTAACTATGCCCTTTTCTACCCCGATTTCGTTGAAAAGGTTTATCTTGACGCACCGGTGCTTGACCTTGGAACTCTTACGGGACCCGGCGAGCATCTTCTCGCACAGGTATATGACGAGTATTCGTTGACCGAGGAAACGGTAAAGAGCTTCAAGGGTCACCCGATTTGCAATCTCAGAGAATTTTTTGATGCAAAAATTCCGCTTCTATTGATTGCGGGCGGCTCCGACGAGGTCGTTCCGTTTGATACGAATGCAAAAAAGTTGATTGAATTTTGCGACGAAAACGGAATAGAGATTACTTCGGCAGTAAAGCCGGATTGTAAGCATCATCCGCACTCGCTTGAGGACATTTCGCCGATAATAGATTTTATAGATGCAAAATGAAATTAAGAAAAGCAACCGTAAGCGAGTTTGACGGTATATACCGCGAGATGCAAAAGAATTTCATTCCTGAGGAAATACGGGACTATGAATCGGCGCGCGAGGTTATGAAAGAAGACGGATATTCGCTGTATCACGTGCTGTGTGATGACATCCGTGTCGGATTTATTACAGTTTGGGAGCTTTCCGAGTTTGCATTCGTCGAGCATTTCGTAATCTACGCGGACTTTCGCAACAAAGGACTCGGTGAAAGGACTCTCGCCCTTCTTAAAGATAAATATGACAAAATTCTTCTTGAAGCAGAGCCGCCGGAGAACGAAATAAAGAGTCGGCGAATTTCCTTTTATAAGCGATGCGCCTTTCACGAAAATATCTATGAATATTTCCAACCGCCTTACAGAAAAGGTGACTGCGGCACAAGGCTCGTGCTGTTAAGCTACCCGAATGTGCTTTCGGATTTTGAAAGCGCAAAGAAACAGATTTACAAAGACGTTTACAAAATATATTAAATCACGGAGTAAAACATGAAGAAAAAAATTTCAAAAAACAAGGCTCAGAAAAGAGAGCAGCTTTTAAAGTTATCAAAAAACAGAAGACTGATTATTGCGCTTTCATCTATCCCGCCTTTTGCATTGACGGTGACATTTATCGTTTTTTACGCACTTAGAAATTACTATCTTTGGCTAACTGCCCTCACCGCGCTCTCCTGGCTTTTGCTCGGCGGACTTTTTATCTATTCCCATAAAAACGGCTGGGGATGCGTTAACTCAAAGGGTGTCAAAACTAAGGAAAGTTACACGGCTGTCACCGTTTATAATACCGTTTTGGTATTTCTCCTCGCTGCTTTTTTCATCTTCGTTATAGTTTATAAAGCGCTTTGATTATAAGCGAAACACTAAAGAGGTAATAAAATGAAAAAAATATTTTTAATTGGTGATTCGATAAGAATGGGTTACGATAAATACGTAAAGGAGGCGCTCAGCGGAGCTGCCGAGGTTTATTATCCCGAAGAAAATTCGAGATTTGCCGAGTACGTATTGCGCTACGCTCACACCTGGAAAAACAATCTCGGAATGGGCGCTGACGTTGACCTCGTTCATTGGAATGCGGGACTTTGGGACGTGCTTGAGCTTTTCGGCGACGGTCCTTTGACACCGATTGATTTTTACGCCGCATTTATAAAAAGAATTGACAAAAGACTTCGTTTCCTCTTCCCCCATGCGAAAATAGTTTTCGCTACCTCAACCTCTGTAATTGAGGGTGTGGCAAAGGAATTTATAAGGCATAACGATGTAATTGACAGCTACAACAGAAAGGCAATTGAAGCGCTTGCGGGCACGGATACCGTAATAAACGACCTTTATGCTCTCACAAAGAGTCTGCCCGATACATATCATTCCGATGCCACGCATTACAACACGCCCGAGGCGACAGAAATTATCGGCGGCAGGGTTATTTCGGTGATATGCAGTCAGCTTGGAATCAAGGCAGGCGAGGTAAATATTGAAAACTTTGAGCCCGAAAAATACACGGCAGACAACATTGGCGGTTAAAATGAAAATAGAAAAGTTATACCCCGTATGCAAGGATTACATATGGGGCGGAAACAAGTTGAAGAAAAAATACGGAAAGATAACCGAGCTTACCCCTTGTGCTGAAAGCTGGGAGCTGTCATTCCATAAGGATGGACCGACAAGAATTTCTGACGGCCGCACTCTTATGGAAGCGGCATACCGAGAGGATATAGGCGAAAATGCATCGAATTTTCCATATTTCCCCGTTCTTATCAAATTTATTGATGCGAAAGCCGACCTTTCGGTTCAGGTTCATCCGTCTGACGAATACGCGCTCAAAAACGAAAACTCCTACGGAAAGACTGAGATGTGGTATATCGTCGAGGCTGAGGAGGGCGCGGGAATATACCTCGGATTTAAGGAAAACATTACCCGTGTTGAATTTGAGGCGGCAATAAAAGAAAAAAGGCTGACCGAGCTTTTGAATTTCTACGAGGTAAAGCCCGGCGAATGCTACTTTATTCCGTCGGGAACTATCCACGCGATAGCCAAGGGATGTCTTATCTGCGAGATTCAGCAGAATTCCAACCTCACCTACCGAGTATACGATTACGGAAGGCGCGACAAATTCGGTAATGAGCGCGAGCTACATATCGATAAGGCTCTCGCCGTAACGAATCTAAAAAAATTCACTCCCTTAGCATTCGATGACGGAATACTCGGAAAATGCGAATATTTCACCGTAAAAAGCTACACGGTGTCGGGGGCTCGCGATTTTTTTGCGGCTCACGACTCTTTTAATGCCGTAACCTGCATATCCGGTGTGGGAGAAATCGACGGTCAGACGATGAAACAGGGCGACACCTTTTTCGTCCCCGCGGGATACGGAGAATATACGGTGTCCGGAGATGTGAAAATCCTCGTCACAGATGTCTGATACTTATAAAAAGCGAAGCCAAAACTTTTTTTGTTTGGCTTCGCTTCTTTTTTTATTTTTTGTAATTATTTTCAAGAACCGCTTCGATAGCGCACTCTTCTGCGATTTTCTTCTCCTCTTCGGTGACCGGAACGTCAAAGTCGGAGAAATTCACCTTGTCAATATCCTTCTTGTCGAACAGAGTCATATACCAGACAAGGCCGAGCATATATCTTGCCGAGCCATAATTTGCGTGGCCACCGTCACGGTATGCTGCCTCACCCATTTTTGCATAAAGCTTTTCCATTGCTGCGGTTGCGGGAATATATCCGTCGGCAGATATTTCCTTTGCCGCCAGTTCGTATGCCTTATGATGTGCGGCAAACATTTCAGCACTTGACTTGTACACGAGATTTGATTTTTTCAGCCATTCGTCGCTGCGTGCCCAGATTGCGTGAATATAGTGCTTTGCCGCGGGAGCATATTTTTTTGCATATGCGTAAAGCTCGGGAAGATACGGGAGATAGGTTTCATACGCTCCCGAAGTCGGGCTTGCCTGCTGATACGTAATTACGTCCCACTCGTCCGAAAGCAAGGCCTCCTTAAGAGAAACAGAAAAACCGGTTGCCATTCCGTTAACGTAAAGGGCATAAGCCTTCTCTTCCGAAAGCATATTTCTGTAGTGACGGTAAAGCGAGCATCCGCCTATATAGAGTGTGACAACCTTTATTTCTTCACCGGCACTTCTTGATATGCCGTAAAGATAGTGGTTGGCATCAACTCCAAAGCTGTTTGATATTGCGAGTACCTTTTTCATTTTTTATCTTACTTTCTTATAAATTTCAAAATATCTTTTTCCTAGCTCTCTTGCCGATAACGCGGTAAAATGCAAACCGTCATCCTTGAGAGTAAGTCCGTTTGACGAAGCTACACCGAAATGGGAAATTTCATTGACAAGTCCGTTTAGCATACGGTTAAATCTTGTAGCTCTGTCACCTATTTCCCAGTTTTCCGAGATGTTCTCGGATATTTCACCGGCAATGAACGGAAGATTCTCTGCCCCAAGCTCACGCCTTATCGTATCTACGAAATTTACAAATTTCGACTTATATGCGTCAAGACTTTCGTCACTCGTACAGTCGCTTTCGCCCTGATGCCAAATAATACCCGAAAAGCTTGAGCTTCTCATAGCGAGCTTGGTCATAAAAACGGCATTATCAAACAGAACTGTGCCCGGCTGCCACTTGTCAATGGCAGTTCCGCCGTCAGCACACGGGATAAGTCCGACGCGTGCTTTGTATTCCTTTGCGAATTCATCGGCAAAGCTTGCCGCAAGGCTGACTCCGCTTGTAAAGCCCTTGCCGAATATCGCTCTGTCGGGGTTTACAGGCTCGCTCATACGCAAAAACCTGCCGTTTCTTAACATATAACAGCGGAAATTGTTTATAGGCTCAACGTCGGCAAGATTTCCTCGCCCTGCCATATTCGACTGCCCTATCATTAAAAAGGAATGCAGGTCGTCACCGCCGATAAAGCTGCCGTCCTTAATACCGCCCATACTTACCTCCAAAAAACAAAATTCCCAAGTCTAAGGGCTACTTATAATTATATCACAATTATAAGTCGCTGTCAACCGGGAATTCCGTTTTATTTATTCTTGCTTATCGGCTTTTTTCGTTAAATTTCCTTAACAAGAATGGAGGCGCATCTTTCAAGCGTAAACTCAAGTTTACTTGTTTTGACAGCAACTTGGGGGTCGTGTGAATTATCAAGGTAATAAACCTCGTATTCGCCCTCCTTGCCGAAATCAAGCTTTACGTCCTTTGAGGGAGCGTTGTCATCGTTGGTGTAGTAGGTGACGGTGGTTGTCGTCTTTCCGTTTTTATCAACTCCGCAGAGTGTGTAAACGTCCTCCGGGTCCGCCTCGGAGCGCACCTCGGCTTCGCAATCGTAGAACATGCCGTACCAATAGAAAGGATAGTATCCCTTGAAGGGACGGAGAGTGTAGAAATCCCAAAGACCGTTAAACGCACACGGACGTGCATCATAGTACATAAGCATATCAATTATATCCGACTTTTGAGAAGCGCACATGGTTGCAAGAGTGAACGCCGAACCCTTAAGTCCTATTATTTGCTCGATAGAGTAAGTAAACTCGTCACCAATCCAACCTTGAACGTAGTTCCACTCGTTGAGTATGCTTTCGGCATCACCGTATCCGTACTTGTCCATTGCTTCCCTTACGGCTGCGGCGCGTTCGATAACGTGTCCTACGCGATTTGAGTAAATATGCCAGGAGAAGAAATCAATGGGAACGTTTCTTTTTTGCATCTCGCAAAGGAAATCTGCGCCCCAATCAACTTTTCCACAAAGCGCGGGACCTCCTACTTTAAGATTCGGGAAGCAGGATTTAAGGTGCTTTGCCGCAACCTCGTAAAGCTCGTAAAACTCCTCGATATTACCGCCCCAGGTTCTTCTGTAATCGCGGTATACCCACTTGCCGTCCTTATAATCGGAATCAAGGTCGGGCTCGTTCCAAATCTCCCAGTATTTGATTCCGTACTCGTAGCCGTTTGCCCAGCCCTCGTTGTAGTGACGGATTATATGCTCGCATATTACTGCCCATTTTTTAACGTCCTTGGGCGGATAGATGTTGAATTTTTTTATGTAATGCTCTATCTTCTGACCAAGGCGGAAGAAGGTTTCGGTACCTGCCTCAAGCGTTACCGCAATATATTCATCGGTGCAGGCGAAATCATACGACTCTTCTTTATATGGATCTGCATCAAAATTCGGGAAAATTGCCGAAATATCAACAGTGTGCTCCCCACCGTAGCTCGAGCAATAGGATGCATCGTGATTTCGAGCGTACGGTATACGCGCAGCCTTGTAGTCTTCAAGATTCGAGCGCGACTGGTCGTTTGCGTGGCGTTTATGAATGGGACCGTTATTTACGGCGTTCATAGCTCTGAAATTGCCATAGGTTTTCGAAAGGTCAAACTTAATATTTTCCATCTTTTAATCCTCCGGATTTATGATAATCTAACTGTACCATATATAAATTTGTTTGTCAAGTAATTAACGAACGAAAATTTTTCGAAAATAATTTCTTTTTTACTTGAAAAATCGCGCGCATTAATATATAATGGTTTAAAAGATATAATATTCAAGGGAAGTTTTATGTTGACCCTCTCAAAAATAGCAAAGCTAGCCTGCGTTTCTATTTCCACCGCATCGAAGGCGTTTTCGATGAGCCCCGAGGTGAACGAGGAAACGCGCGAGATAATTTTCGAAATAGCAAAAAAGCACGGCTGTTTTAAAAAGTTCTTTAACGCAAAATACCCCAGACTTGTCATCGCGGTTATCTGCCCCGAGCTTGAAAGCCTTTACTATGCGAATATCGTTGCTCATTTGCAAATGGCATTTGAAGACCAGGGATGCGAGATATGCGTTGCAACCACGCAGTTTTCAAAGGAGCGGGGAAGGTCGCTCGTTGACTACTATTCAAAATACGCGAGAGTTGACGGAATAGTACTACTTGACGGAGCATCGGCAATGGAGGCGGCAGGCGATATTCCTATAGTCTGCACAGGACGCGCAAACGAAAGCACGGTGCGGGTTGTTATAGACAAGACCGCGGCTTTCGAGGAGGCTATTGACCACTTTGTATCAAAAGGAGTTACCGACATCGGCTTTATCGGAGAATGGCTCACCGAATCGAAGAAAAAAATCTTTACTGACATTATGAAAAAAAAGCTCGGTTACTATGACCCAAGCCTTATCGCCGTTGGCGACAGATTCGCAGGCGGAGCTTATAAAACAACAGAAGAATTGATAAAGCGCGGAAAGCCGCCGCGTGCCCTGATATGCGCATACGACTATCTTGCTATCGGCGCTATGAGATGCCTTGCCGAACACGGCTACAAGGTGCCGGATGACGTTGCCGTTATCGGAATGGACAATATTCCGGAGGCAAAATATCTTACCCCATCCCTCTCTTCAATCGACCACAACTGTGACAGGCTGTGCAAAGCGGTAGCCGACACGCTTATAAATATGATGATGGGCAAGCCTTATGAAAAATGCACGGTTATAGAATCGACTCTCCACCTGAGAGAGTCAAGTGAAATTGGAGTTAAAAATGACTAAGCTGATACTTATTCGCCACGGTGAGAGCGTATATAACCTTGAACAAAGATATACCGGTCAAACCGACGTGGAGCTGACGGAAAAAGGCATAACACAGGCAAAAATCACAGCCGAATACATACTCAAAAATTACAAAATAGACGCTGTTTATTCAAGTGATCTTGTGCGAGCGATAGAAACGGCAAGACCTGTTGCCGACCCGCTTGGACTTGAAATCAAAACCGACCCAAGACTTCGGGAAATTTATGCCGGAAAATGGCAGGGCTTGCTCTTCTCCGAGGTGAGAGAGGTATACAAAGAAGATTACGAGCGGTATAAAAAAGACAGCGTTAACTCAAAAACCACAGGCGGTGAGGGAATGAGTGACGTTTTAAACAGAGCCTATGCCGCAGTTTTAGATATTATTGCTGAAAACGACGGAAAAACGGTTTTGGTATCGACTCATAACGGGCCGCTTATGGCATTGCAGGTACCGCTGCTCGGCATAGATATTTCCGAAAGAAAAAGCCTATACAACAACTCGATTACCGAACTTGACTGCGACGGTGAAAGCTTTACGGTTATCAAGTTAGGGTACAGCGAGCACCTTGACGGGCTTCTCACAGGCTTCAAATCCACAACACATAATTAATTTCAAAATAAAGGAGTACAATTTATGGAGAACATCGTACGCGCGGTAGATGCTTACCGTCAGCTTATACTTGACGCTGAGCGCTATATATGGGCACACCCTGAAACGGGTTACAAGGAAGTTGAAACCTCAAAGTACCTTGCGGAGCAATTTGAGGCACTTGGATATAAGCTTACGTATGCTGACGGAATAACCGGATTTTTGACCGAGGTTGACACGGGCAAGCCGGGTCCGACGGTGCTTGTGCTCGGTGAGCTCGACTCTATAATATGCCCCGCTCACAAAGAAGCAAATCCCGAAACCGGCGCAGTTCATTCCTGTGGCCATAACGCTCAGTGTGCAGCGCTTCTCGGTGTTGCGGCGGCTCTTACCGAAAAGTCGGTGCTTGACGGACTTACGGGAAAAATCAGACTTTGCGCCGTTCCTGCAGAAGAGCTTCTTGAAATAGAATACAGAAGCAAGCTCAAGGCAGATGGCAAAATCAAGTATTTTGGCGGAAAGAGCGAATTTTTATACCGCGGTTACTTTGACGGAGTTGATATTGCTTTGATGGTTCATACTGCAAAGGGCTATACTGCAAGACTCGGCTCTGTCGGTTGTATCGCAAAGAGAATTATATACAAGGGAACGGCGGCTCACGCGGGCGGAGCTCCCTGGGCCGGAAAGAACGCTCTTTACGCTGCAACGTGCGGACTTTCCGCGGCAAATGCAGTGCGCGAAACCTTCCATGACACAGACCTCATCAGATTCCATCCCATAATCACTCACGGCGGCGATATGGTCAACGCAATTCCCGAGGAAGTAACGCTTGAGAGCTACATCCGCGGCAAGACCTTTGAGGCTATGGATTCAGCAAATAAAAGAGTCAATCAGGCTCTTATAGGCGCGGCATACTCTCTTAACACAAATATTGAAATTATCGACATGCCCGGCTACTCTCCCCTTGTTAACGACTCCAACATGATTGAGGTTGCAAAGGATGCGTACGAGCTTCTTTACCCGGGTGAAAAGTTTAATATTGACTATGCATTCAGCACGGGAAGCACCGATATGGGCGACCTCTCCTCAATTATGCCCGTAGTTCACCCCTACTGCGGCGGTTCGGACGGAAAGAGCCACGGAAACGACTATCAGATAGTTAACCCTGAAATTGCATGCGTTGACTGTGCAAAATGGCAGGTTATAATGCTTAAACTTATTCTTGAAAACGGAGCTGAACGAGGAAAAAGAATTATCAGCGAGCACAAGCCCCTCTTCCCCTCAGCAAAGGCGTTCCTTGATTATCAGGACAGCATAAACACCTCGGGGGACAGAATTGTATATCACGATGACGGAACGGCAATTCTCAAAAATGCTCTGTCAGAGAACTCAGATGCAGAGGAGAAGGTATAATGGCAAAGGAAAAGAAGCCACAAAGGTTTATAAAGCAACACACCGACGGCTCGTTTTCGGGTAACGAAATCTGGGTTGACCGCGAAACCGGGGTCAACTACTTTTTCCACGCATCAGGATATGCCGGAGGACTGACCGTACTTCTTGACAGAGAGGGAAAGCCTATAATCACACCAATAATTAAAAGCTGACCGAATAAAAATTATCTTACCGAAAGGAAAAACCGTTATGGTAACCGAAAAGATTACTCTTAACAACCCCGAAAGATTTACTAAAGTTCCCGAAATAAGCAAGAACAAGCTTATAAAGGCTGCCGAGAAAGCCACCGACAAGCTTGAAGCCTTGGCAAAAAAATACGTTGACGGATTCCCCGCGCCCTGCTCGGTTGATTACAAATACGTCTGCGATATAAACAAAAACTGGGTAGGCGGTATGTATACCGGCTGCTATTGGCGAGCATACGAAATAACCGGAAATAAATTTTTTCGCGAGGTTGCCGAAAGACATCTCGAAACCTATCAGAACCGCCTTGACGAAAGACGCGGTATGGACGACCACGACGTAGGATTCGTATTTACTCCGTCCTGTATTGCGGCGTATAAGCTCACGGGAAACGAGTATGCAAAAGAGCTTGCTCTGCGCGCGGCAGAATATTATTACAGAACAAGCTACTCTGAGGAGGGTAAATTTATAATCCGCTCTTGGAGAAGCTGGGCATCGGGCAGCGGATGCCGTACTATGATGGACTCGCTTATGAACGCACCTCTGCTCTTCTGGGCGAGCGAGCAAACGGCAAATCCGAAATTCATGGCGGCGGCTCTCAATCACGAGAAAACCACCGAGCGTTATCTCATAAGAGAGGACGGCTCCTCCTTCCATCACTATCAGTTTGACCCCATCACCGCAGGCCCCGTAAGAGGACTTACCTTCCAAGGACATAAGGACGACTCCTGCTGGTCAAGAGGTCACGCGTGGGGCGTTTACGGCTTCCCCGCAGCCTATAACCACGTAAAAGCCGAATTTCTTCCGAAGGTACATAAGGCTGTTTCATACTTTATGCTTAATCATCTTCCCGAGGACTGCGTTCCCTATTGGGATTACGATTTCGTATCGGGTGACGAGCCCCGCGACTCATCTGCAGGCGTGATTTCGGCTTGCGGTATGCTTGAGATGGCAAAGAATCTGCCCGCCGACGCCGAGGAAAAAACGGTATACGAAAGCGCCGCGGCACAGATGCTCGAAGCAACAATCGACAGATGCACGGGCGATATAGGCAGAGATTACGACGGACTTATCTGCCACGTTACCCACGCGAAGCCGCAGGGCGCGGGAATTGACGAGTGCGCGGTTTACGGCGACTACTTCTATCTTGAGGCTCTTTCAAGATATCTCACCCCCGATTTCAAAAACTTCTGGTAAGGAAAAACTAAAATGGTAAAAGAAACTGTAAAGCTGAACAACCCCGAAAAATATGCAAAAGTTCCGAAAATAAGCCGTGAAAAGCTTATACGTGCCGCCGAAAAAGCGACAGACAAGCTCGAAGAGCTTTCAAAAAAATACGGCGTAGCCTTTCCCGAAAACCGTTCAATTGAGTTTAAATATAAATGCAGTGAAAACAAAAACTGGGAAGCAGGAATGTACACCGGTTGTTATTGGCGCGCATACGAGATAACGGGCAACAAGTATTTCCGTGACGTTGCCGAAAGCCACCTTCCTACCTATGAGAAGAGATATCTTGACAGAGTCGGCATGGACTCACACGACGTCGGATTTGTTTACACGCCCTCCTGCATTGCCGCCTATAAGCTCACGGGAAACGAGTGGGCGCGCGAGCTTGCTCTCAAGGCTGCCGATTATTTTTACAGAACAAGCTACTCTCACGAGGGCAAATTCATCATTCGCTCTTGGAGAATGTGGAAGGGCGGCAATGTTGCCGGATACCGCACTATGATGGACTCGCTTATGAATGCTCCCCTGCTATTCTGGGCTACCGAAGAAACCGGCGACCCGAAATACGCGGCGGCGGCTCTCGCTCATGAAAAAACGACAGAGCGTTATCTCATAAGAGAGGACGGCTCGTCCTTCCATCACTATCAGTTTGACCCCGTAACGAGCGCCCCCATGCACGGCGTTACTCTTCAGGGCTTCTCAGACGACTCCTGCTGGTCGAGAGGTCACGCGTGGGGCGTTTACGGCTTCCCGATGGCGTATAATCATATAAAGGCTGAGTTTTTGCCGAAGGTACACAAGGATATTACCTATTTTATGCTTAATCACCTGCCCGAAGATATGGTTCCCTATTGGGATTACGACTTTATATGATTATACG
>SVRU01000128.1 GCA_015064665.1 Oscillospiraceae bacterium | reverse complement strand
AACGTTCATATCAAGCAAACGAAGATTATTCTGCAAGCACTTGAGCTTCAACTCCTCGCTCGAACGGTAAAGCTCGGGATAATCGTCGGAGAAGGACTTAAGTACGTCGTCGACTCCGTTTATGTACTTCATCGCCATTCTTTCACCGAGCTCCTCGCCCATATAACCGCCGTAAGCCGTTCCAAGATTGAATTTTCCATCGGAAAATGCGCCTGCGCCTGCATATCCGCCCGTAATAGAGCAGACCTTACAGTGAACGCAAGCCTTATTGTGACCCGCAGGGCAATGACGCTTTTCAAGCTCGAATCCACGCTCGATTATAGTCACGTTTATTCCGGGCTTGTTGACCTTTAACTGATAAGCAGCCATAAGACCGCCGATACCGCCGCCAATTATTGCTACGTTAGTTTTCATAATTTATATCTCCTTGCACTTTTCAAACCGAATTATTATACAACAAAAATTGAAATTGTTAAGAATTTTTGATCTGAAAAGCATTTTTCTACGTAATAATTATACCAAATAATGTTCAATATGTCAATAGCAAGTATAAAACATTCGCTTAGTATCGAATAATCCCTTCAGTCTATTGACAACCCGCCCTTTTTTTATTATAATAATGGTATAAATTCAAGTAAAGGAGGTTATGTCCGAAGTCATGATAAAATACCCCGAAAACGTATCAAAAATTGCAAAAATTTTATCCGACAACGGCTACAAAGCATACGCAGTGGGCGGTTGCATACGCGATGCTCTGATGGAAAAAAAACCTGCCGATTGGGATATGACCACCGACTGTCCTCCCTCAACAATGCTTGAAATATTTGAAAAAGAGGGTCTGCGCACGATTCCGACAGGGCTTAAGCACGGCACGGTGACAATCCTTATCGGAAACGAGACCTACGAGTGCACAACATTCAGGATCGACGGCAGCTATACCGACTCCCGCCACCCCGACAGCGTGACCTTTACACCCGAGCTCTCCGAGGATCTGCGCCGCCGCGACTTTACGGTCAACGCGATGGCAGGCGATCCCCTTTTAAGCAACGGCATAACCGATATTTTCGGCGGTCGGAACGATATTGAAAACAAGATCATTCGTGCCGTCGGAGATCCCGAAAAAAGATTCACCGAGGACGCTTTGCGTATTCTTCGCGCAGTAAGATTCGCAACTACGCTTGATTTTTCAATAGACAACGACACAAAAGCAGCGGCAAAATCACTCGGAAGCAGACTCAAGGACGTTTCTGCCGAAAGAAAGGCAGTGGAGCTGAAAAAAATACTCCTGTCTAAAAATGCAGACAGGGGAATTTCACTACTTCTTGAGCTCGATCTCGCAAAATATATCCACCCGTCCATAAGCTCACCAAAAACGACTGTATCTTCGCTTCCCGAAAGATTTTCCACACGCCTCGCGTCTTTATTCCACGGAGTACCTAATCTTTCGGTAATGAAGCTTTCAAACGAGATAACAACACAAGTAAAGTTACTTTGCGATGATGATCTTTACGACGAAATAATCAATTCTAACGAGCAAATCGACGTCAAAGCAAGACTTATGCTTTCAAAATACGGCGAGCTTGCCGAAGATGCGGCGCTTTTGAGAGACGACGTAAAATTGTGTGATACAATTTCATCCGAAAGAAAGAAAAATCCCTGCGTGAAAATCACCGATCTTGCTGTCAGTGGTAATGATATCTTGAATATTGGAATAAAGCCACGAAATATCGGAAATATTATGCAGAAATTACTGGCCCTTGTAATAAAAAACCCCTCACTTAACGAAAAGGGAAAGTTACTCTCGATAGTCACTGAGATAAAAGAATAAGGAATTTTGAAATGTATATTTACCAAAAGAAAATACAGCCTAAAAATATCGCGGCAAAAATCACATCCGCGCTCTGTCTTATCTGCGGAGCAGTATTGCTTATTTTAGCACAGTCGGGATATATAGCTATTCCAATCTTAGCACAGCTATTTGGACTTAGTCTTTGGGTGGCGTCGATCTATATAGCATCATCATATCTTCTCCGTAATTACACTTATTCGGTTCAAGCAAATAACCGAAAAGGCGAGAATTTTAATCTTTCCGAAACCTACGATTTCGTTGTATATGAAAACAGAGGGAAGAAGAGCATAAAGGTCTGCCATATTGAGCTCAAGGACGTTACTCTTATAAGAGAAATAACTCCCGAAAACAAAAAAGACTCTTCAAACGAGAGAAAAAATATCAAGCGATTCGTTTACAATACACAGTTTGCGGCAAGCCAAAAAATCGAAATACTCGCAAATATCAGTGGCGAAGATTATTCAGTCACAGTAACTTACGACGAAAAACTTTTCTCGGTTCTTCAAAGAATATATCAAAATAATCCGTTGTATTAAAAGGATTGGTTTTGGTTTGTTTTTGAAACAATATGAAGAAAAAAGCTTGTTGATCAGAAGAAGGCCTTGAATCATTTATAAAAAAATGCGGGGAGAAAACTTTTAAAAAGGTTTCTCCCCGCATAACTTATGCTAAATCCTGAACACAAGAACCCCGCCAAACTGGCGGGGTTCTTGTGTGTAAATTACGGTATTATTCGTAAAGCTTACCCATTTTCTGAAGTCTGTCGTACTTAGCCTTTGCGCTTGCTTCAGCCTTAGCGAAGAGAGCCGCTGCTCTTTCGGGGTTAGACTGTGCAAGACGAGCGTAACGGGTCTCAGACTTGATGAAGTCAACGTAGCTGCCGGAGGGCTCCTTGGAGTCGATGGTCAGCTTGTTGGACTCAAGAGTGGGATTATATCTGAAGGTCTGCCAGTAGCCTGCCTCAACTGCCTTCTTCATTTCGAGCTGGCAGTTCTGCATGCCGCCCTTGACACCGTGCATCTCACAAGGAGCGTAACCGAT
>SVRU01000127.1 GCA_015064665.1 Oscillospiraceae bacterium | reverse complement strand
CGCCGCAGAATACGCGACGGACGGCTCACCATGAAGCACTTCGATATGGGCGGCTCGTCAAAAACCGACGTTGTAGTTTGCTATATGGAAGGCATAGCAGACAGCGAGCTTGTCAAAATGATAGAAAAAAAGCTTACCGAGGCTAAGCCAAAATCCCTGACGCTCGGTTTTCAGAGCCTTGCAGAGTCGCTTATCCGCCGCGGCTGGTTCAACCCATTCCCAAAAATAAGAACGACCGAGCGACCCGACACCGCCGCAGCTCAGCTTCTTGAGGGAAGCATTCTCGTTATCTGCGACAACTCGCCCCAGGTAATGATTTTGCCAACCTCGATTTTTCACTACCTGGAGCAGACCGACGATTACTACTTTCCGCCTCTCACGGGTACCTATCTTCGCATTATCAGAACCCTGATACTGTTAATTTCGGTGGTGATAACACCCCTTTGGTATCTTTATCTCGAATACTCCGAGGTTCTTCCTGACGCCCTGCTCTTCCTAGTCCCCGATGACCCCGGCGCGCTTCCTATAATTCTCCAGCTTTTTCTTGTGGAATTTGCCATTGACGGACTTAAAATTGCATCAATGAACACACCGGATATGCTCTCAAACTCCCTCTCTATTGTCGGCGCATTGATACTAGGAGACTTTGCTGTTGAGGTAGGATGGCTCTCGCCGGACGTTATACTTTATATGGCATTTGTGGCAATAGCGAACTTCGCTCAGCAAAACCACGAGCTCGGCTACGCCTTCAAATTTATGCGAATGATGATACTTGCCCTTGTTTACCTTTTCGGAGTATGGGGCTTTGCCTTGGGGATAGTTCTCTTTTGCGTGTTTGTTTCAACAAATCACACGGTTTCGGGACGGCATTATCTGTATCCATTAATTCCGTTTGACCGAAAAGCGATAGGCAGGCTTCTCATCCGCACAAAAAAGCGAGATTTTGATGAAAAAAATGAAAGAACCGACCTCAAAGGCTAAAATTTTTAAATAAGTATTGCAAAAACCACCGAAATGTAGTAGAATATATATAATACGTTTAGAAAGGCGGTGAGCCAAATGGGAAAAAGACTTAATGAGCGATTCCTTGCAAGTTATATCGAGCTCGACAAGGATTGCTGTGAAAAATTCGGCACTGCCACAGGCGGCGTAACCGAATATATAAACCGTTTAAATAACGCAAAATTTGCCCCGGGACGCGAGGAAGCGCTCCCAAGGCTTGTTAAATACAGAAACCTAAGAAACAAAATGGCGCACGAAATCGGCTCACTTCGTAAAATGAGCGAGGTTACTAAAGCTGATATCTCCTGGATTCGAAAATTCGACAAGGATATAATCAGACGCCGTGACCCCATATCCTCTTATCTCAAGAAGGCGCGCAGATACGCCCGCAGAAGAAGGATAAAAAGATACGTTACCGCAGGCGCTATCGTCGCCGCGCTCATCATTGCCATAGTAGTTTATTTTCTTTTGAAAAAATAAACGCGTCCAAAACCGAATAAAGATGCGGCTGTCTCACAGAGTCTGAGACAGCCGATTTTGTTGTGCTGACAATAAAAACGGCGGTGAAATTCACCGCCGTTTTTCCCAAAATCAGTTATGCTTTTCTATTTGTTTTTAATTATTTCTCGATAATCTCGACTGTGCCGCTGTCGGGAAGAATGTTAACGTATACGTACTTTACGCCGTCCTCGTCACACTTAACCTCAAGAGCCTTGCCGTTTACTTCGCAATTCTTCCAGCTCGAAGGAACTGTTACCTTAACGGTAAGCTCCTCGTTGAAGAGCTCATCGTTCTCACCGTCGGTGAGTGTTACGGATATGGAATCGCCATGGCATACCGTTGAAATCTCAGCGGTCTCCCACTCAGCGTAGTATCTTATAGCTTCCGAGAGTGTGGCCGCCCAATACTTATCGCTGTCGTTGGTATATGCGAAGATCTCTCTTGCCTGGGACTCGAAAATGTGGTGCGCACTTACAGGCTCGCCATCCGGAACTACCTGATGGATAAGGATGTTTGCCCATCCTCCGACTGCAGCCTTTTTATCTACGTACGACTTCCAGCTTTCAACGCTCTGGTTGTCCTTAAGAGACAGCGTCTCGGGGCGTATTCCTATGATAAGCCCCTCGTCGAGCATTCTTTCAAACACTTTTTCGACTGCCGGGTAATATCCCTGACAGAGAACTCCGTCAATCACCTCGTCTTCGGTATTTGCACTAACACCGGGCTTACTGATGGTACGAACGTCTACACCGAAGAGATCCTTGAAGACCTGCACCGCCGCGTAATATTCTGCGGTAACGCTTCCAACGGGTCTCGTCACGTTTTTGACGGCACCGTCCTTGCTGTAAGTAAATTTTCCGCCCTCGTCGTTAGCGCCGGGATAGCCGTGGGTAAGCGAGTGGTTGGAAAATTCAACTCTTCCGGCGTTATTATTTAGAATCGCACGCCAGAACGCAACGTTTTCCTCATTTACGGTGTAGGTGTATTTTCCGTTTTCGTCGAAGACGTATTCTTCTTTTCCGGTCTCTTCGTTAACTACGGTATTAAGCGTTACAAGATTTCTCGCTTCGCCGCCAATTCCGGGTATAAGCGCAAAGGTAAGCTTGAGATTTTCATAGTCTGCGAGCATTGACTCAAGAAGCGTTGCGGTAGGCTTAAATCCGTCGTCAAAGGTATAGGTTACGGTCGCGCTCTTGCCATCCTTAACGACAACCTCGGCATTCGATTTAAAATCCTTATCTCTTACAAGGAAATATTCGTTTGCCTCTCTGAAATAGTTGTACGTTGCAAGAACGAGCGGCGCAAGCAATGGGTCATTGCTATTCTTCACAGCGTCGGAGCTTGCATAGGTTTTGAAGTCGTACGAGCCGGTATTGTTACCGTATGTCAGAACTATCGCGCCGTCGTAAAAATCATACGCTCTGAGGTTTACGTCAAAGTAGTTGTTCTTTTCGTTGTTTGTTTCGATA
>SVRU01000126.1 GCA_015064665.1 Oscillospiraceae bacterium | reverse complement strand
CGGAACGGAAGTAACAGAGAGCTATAATCTCTATTCTTACTATGAGTACGTAACCGATCCCGCTAACACGGAGTCAAGTGCAGAACTTGTAGCGATAGTAGAAGGACTTATGAAGTACTCTGTATCTGCGGCGGCTTACAGAAATTCTGTAATAGGCAAGTAATTTTGGGAGGTAGAAAAAATGAAAAATTATATAAACCCCGAAATTGAAATCGTTAAGCTTTCAAGCGAAGACGTTATTACGACTTCCCCCGGTACCGAAACACCTTGGTATGAGGAAAGTGACGGAATCTGGGAGTTTAGCCTCAATCCTTAAGTCTTGATGCAGTGATAATCAAGCAAAGCCGAGTCGACAAGCTTGCTTGTCAGCGAGGCGGCGAAGATTGCTCCGCGAGCGTTTTGCCGTGAGCAAAACAAAGTGCGTAGCACTGCCTCATAAGAGGCAAGCTCGCAAGGAGTAAATGAAACGCAAAGCGTTTCGTGAAATGTTGCTTTCAGGTTCGCAACATAAGAATCAAAAGGATTTATTTCACAATTAATCCAAGAAAAAGTCCTACGAGGTCGGTTTGACCTCGTAGGAATAAAAAACAAAAACCGAGCAATTTGCTGAGTTAAGTTGGCAAAAAGCTCGGTTTTTTGTTATTTTCTGTGTTTGTGATTTGTATTGTTTTCTATGTTTTATGCCTTTGGGTTATACTACTAAAAGAGAGAACAGCATCATGATTATAAGGAATGAGAAGTTGAACGCGGAAAAGACGAGAATGTATTTTCCGCCCTTTCCTTTATTGTGCTGAACGTATTCGCGGAACGTGATCAGACTTGCGAGGGATGAAATCAGAGTTCCGCAGCCGCCTATGTTTACGCCGAGCAAAAGCTCCTTGTAATTTTCCGTAAAGCCCGAGAGCAGAATCGCGGTCGGAACGTTACTCATAAGCTGGCAGGACAGAGCGCTGACTACAAGTGTGCTCTTATCAAGAAGCGCGGCGAAAAGCTCTCTTACGGCATCCATACGTGCCATATTTCCCGAGAAGATAAAGAAAAATACGAAGGTCAAAAGAAGACCGTAATCAACGTCGAGCAGAGCGCGTCTGTCCATGATAAGAATTGCCACGGGTATGATGATAAGCGCAAGCTGGTAGGGAACTATTCTGAATACGCATATCAGCGAAAAGGCGAATAAAACGAGGTATATTATAACCCTTAGCTTTGGCATACGTCTTTCAACTCCCGAAAACGTAAGAGGCTCGGGCTTTATGAAGAATATAACCGAAAGGGTTATCATTAAGATCGCGAGGAGAAAGGGCGGGAGCATTATCAGCATAAATTCACCGTCGGGAATGGCGATTTTTGAATAAAGATATAAATTCTGAGGATTTCCAAAGGGGGTTAACATTCCACCGAGGTTTGCGGCTATATTCTGCAGAATAAAGGTAACGCACATATATTTCTCCTTGTGCGTGGATACAAGAACGAAGTAGCCGAGAGGAAGAAACGTGAGCAGCGCCATATCGTTAGCAATAAGCATTGAGCCTATAAAGGTTATGTAAACGAGGGCTAAGACTGCCATTCTTGCGTTCTTGAACCGCTTTACTATCTTTTCCGCAAGAGTATAGAAAAATCTTACGTTTCTGAGGGCGCATACCACGGCTAAAACCGTAAACAGACAGGTAAGCGTTTTGAAATCAAAGTATTCAATATATTTTTCGTCGGGCGGGACTATAAACGAGGTTATTATGGCGAGAGCAGCCGCTATAACCATAACAACGTTAGTCCTCACGAACGTGATAACTCTTTTCATATATGCTCCGTTTTTATGTCGATTGATTGAGTAGTAATTCGCGCGTTTTAAATTATATACTTTTCATAGCTCAAAGTCAACGCTTTTTTCTCTAAAATCCGCGTTTTTTTAAAAAACCTATTGACTCTCGCAAGTATTTGCAATATACTGTCAAGGTAATAATTCTTTTGGAGGGGAAAATGACACCGATAGAGATTGCCGCGCAGGTGATAAGTATTCTCGGAATGGCGATGAACGTCTTGTCGTTTCAGCAGAAAAATAAAAATACGGTTATTTTCTTTCAGTTTTTCGGTGGCGCGCTGTTTTCGGTAAGCTTCTTTATGCTTTCTGCTCCCGTCGGGGCAATAATGAACGTTATTGCGGTTATAAGAGCCGTTGTTTATATGAATAAGGAAAAATTCCGCAGTGACAGTATAATATGGGTTTACGTATTTACGGCTTCGTTTTTCATTTCCTACGCCCTGACGTTTACACTGATAGGCAAGGAGCCGAGTGTAAAAAATCTTATAGTGGAGCTGCTTCCGATTATCGGTATGATAGCAACTACGGTGTCGTTCAGGCTTGAGGGCGCAAGAGAGGTAAGAAGACTCGGGCTTATAAGCGCTCCCGCCTGGCTTACGTACAATATTTTCTGCTTCTCTCTCGGCGGAATACTCTGCGAGGCGTTTGGTATAATATCAATATTCATAGGTATGATAAGATTTGATTTCGGAAAAGCAAAGCGCCGTGGGCACGGTGATACGTAAGAGCCCCAACTTTTTGGCAGTTAATATATTTTTTGCATTTTGGCTGTCCTCTTCATATAATGAGGGCAGCCGCTTTTTTCGTTATTTTGGTAATAAGAATTTGGTCTTTTAATTTTGCAAAATACTTGACTTGTTAATAATTACTATGATATAATAAGACGGTTGAATTTTAAAATGGCGAAATGTGCGATATTTTTCAACCAACCGAACAAAATAAAAAATAAAAAATAAATAAAAGAGGTATTCAAAATGAAAAAATTGGATTTAACCAAGTATGGCATCCTTAATACTACCGAGGTTGTTTACAATCCTTCGTACGAGGAGCTTTTCAAGGCTGAAACGGATCCCACTCTCGAGGGCTTTGAGAAGGGTCAGGTAACCGAGCTTGGCGCAGTTAACGTTATGACCGGTATCTACACAGGCCGTTCTCCTAAGGATAAGTTCATCGTTATGGATGACACTTCTA
>SVRU01000044.1 GCA_015064665.1 Oscillospiraceae bacterium | reverse complement strand
AAGAATCTGTATGGTGATATAGTTGCGGTATACAACCAAGCGGGAACAAAGCTTGTATCTTATAAATACGATGCTTGGGGCTATACGTCTATAACCTACCACAACAGCGGATCATCAACCACCGCAAAAAAGAATCCGTTCAAGTATAGGGGTTATTACTACGATGCTGACCTTGGGCTTTACTATGTATCCAGCCGTTATTACGATTCAGTAATCGGTCGGTGGATTAATGCAGACAATGCTATTGCTGGCACTGGTGGAGATATACTAGGTTATAATCTGTTCTCCTACTGCTTTAATAACCCAGTAAATATGTCTGATCCAACAGGTAATTGGCCTAAATGGCTTGAAAATACTGTGAAGGTTGTGTCGGTAGTAGT
The DNA here is from genome assembly GCA_015064665.1 of Oscillospiraceae bacterium. The sequence goes on along the minus strand of SVRU01000044.1, from coordinate 22,673 downwards.
TGCAGTAACAGCAGTTGTGGCTACAGTTGCAGCTGTGTCTGCTTTCACTGCAGGCACTGGCAGTGCTGCTGCCGTGTATGGTGCAACTATTCTTCTCGGAGCTGCATTAAGCGGTATAAATGGTGCGGTGGCAAATGAATCAAAAGGCAATAGTTATGCCAATGGTTATGTTGGCGGATTCATTAGTGGCGGCACACAATCTGCAGCGAGTCGGCTTCCAGGCGGAACAGTGTGGGGCGGTACGTTAGGAACGAGTGCAGGAACGACCGTGACTATGATATTAAATAATCTTGATCCAGACTCTGCCAACTCTACTGCGTTCGAAATCGCTATGGAGGCAAAAAAATCTGCTATTAAAGCAACAGCTACAAGTATGATAACTGCATCTATTGGAGCCGGCGTTGGCGGTATTAATTATAATATGGGTACACTTTATGGAGGTGTTGCCGATGGATGTGGTGGACTGATGCCTTCACTTACGCTTGGATTGGGTGAAGGAATCAAGGCGTTTTTTGGGGCGGTGGATGATGCTCTAGTATATATATGGGGGTGATAAAATGAAATATAGGCGATATGGTAAATTTCATCTTCGTGATTATGCTAGTGCATGGTTTGCAATTGTGTTTTTATTTGTACTGCTAGTTGTTGGTTTCTTAACAGACACACAATTCTATCTATTGATTTGGCCACTATTACTCATTATGCATATGGCATGGTCAATTTATAAGCCTAACAGTGAATGCTTCTTGATTTCTGGTGATACCATCACAATTATGCAGGGAAGAAGGAAACAAAAGGTTTCTATTCCATCTGAGCTAACCCTCGTAGTATCTTATGCCGATGTATGTCATCCTCTTGCAAAGCGTATAAGCGACGGAAATCCAAACTATATATTAAAGGGTAGATATGCTATATCAATTTTGCAGAAGATGCCTTTGGAAACCGCCCTTGCGCGACTGCACCGGAACTATACACGTAAATATTCGAATAGCACAGTGGAAGCGTGTTTTGATAAATACCTTTATGTTTACAGCTTTGTAGGCAACCAGGAAATGTTGGATAAATTGCTAGCCGATAGAAATTGCCAGATAATAATTCCTGAAACTTTACTGAATCAAATATCTATTAATTTACACCAAATAAATGTACATATAGATACTGGATATTAAATCGATTTGTAACACACCAGCAAGCATCGCATTTTGGGGACAAAAGGAAGTTTGTTGGGATAATCCCACCCCTTCAAATGTTTTAGGAATATTTCTGACAAGTCTGTGTTTTGGAGACCAAACGCGATGCTGGCTGGCATATAGCAGTTGCCTTTCTCTATTGGTAGGATTTAAATGATTTTCCAACCTAACGGTTACAAAACTGCCTTTTAGTGCTGAAACAGTTGGAGGTATTAACCTGTCTTCAACTGTTACTTTCGCGAAAAATCAAGCAATTATACACAAGGCAAAATAAATCCTTTTGATTTAGGTCAGCTTCTTCGTGAGGACAACGGAGCGTCTAATGTTGTAAGATAAACAAACCAACAAGCCTTGCGGCTAGTTTAGCCATTTGAAAAGCGAGGGTAGCTCATTTTCTGAGCTACCCTCATTTTGTTATTGTTTTATGCTTTTAACGGATAATGCTTTGAAAGGCGACCGCTTTTCCAAGAATCTTAATTGAATTTAATTCTTCATTAATATATACTAAGGGAGCGTATTTCGGATTTTCGGGAGTGAGAATGATTTTTGCCTCTTCCGGATAGTAATACACTCTTTTAAGAGTTGCCTCGTCGTTTATTATTACCGCTGCTATTTCACCGTTATCAACCGTGTATTGCTCTCTTATGAAAACAAGGTCGCCGTCGTATATGCGCGCGCCTATCATAGAATCTCCCTTTGCTCGAAGACAAAAGCTTGCGTCGATATCCGAATTTATCGTAACGAAGCTTCCGTATTCCTCGCTGGCGTATATCGGTTCGCCGCAGGCTATCGTTCCAACAAGGGGAAGATTCTTTTTCTTTATCGGCAAAAGATTGTCATATTCCGAAATGCTCTTTTCCCATCCCATAAGCTCAGAGGGTGAGGCTCCGAGCGCTTCGGCAAGCCTTTTTATTTTTTCGTGCGGAATATTTGCGATAACTCCGTTTTCGTATCTGTGTATCGTTTGTTTGCTCGTTCCGAGCTTTTCAGCAAGCTCCTCAAGCGTCAGCCCCGCCTTGTGTCTTAATTCCTTTAATTTGTTGGCTACCATATTTTTGTCCTTCCTTTCGGTTTGTCGAAAACAGCCTTTGATAAAGTTCTGTATTGTGTGACGGAATTTGATTTTTTTCGATTATAGTTTAGCACAAAGTCACTTAATATGCAATAGGTTTTTGAAAATAATTCAAAAAAATCACTTGACAAGTGACTTTTTCTGTGCTAGAATTGTCACATAGTAGGTTACAACAGCGTAAAAAGTAAACACAATATGTGACAAGGAGGAAAAATGTTTAGAAAATTTGACACGGCAAACGGCATACCGCCGAGGCTTTACAGATCACCGAGTGAGATAAAAAGCGACATCAGGAAAATATCCGCGAGTATAGAAGAAACAAGCTCTATGTTAAATATACGCGAGCTTCTTTTAAATATTCTTATGAGCGAGCGTGCATCATTACCCGAAAAGATTATTCCTGAGCTATGGGATGCCATAAACGAAGCAAATCTTGCGCTAAGTTCGCTTCGTGAACTTAAAGAGGAGCTTGACTCGCTTGAGGACGAGCTTCGGGAGGTAAGATGGCTTCTTGGAAGGTAGAGAACAGTCTTGATATACTGATTTCGGCGCTTTGCCTTGACTATTGGCGCAGGCAAAAGGCAATTGAAGAGAGAATGGTGACTCCGCGCACCGATACAGAATTCAGATACTATAATTTCAAGATATTTGACGCGGCAGCCGAAATAGTCGGTGAAAAATTTGCGGATACATACATCGAGGAAATAGGAACGCATACCGGATACGCAAAGAGCAGGGCAGGGGGTGTAAGCGAGGGAACCTATAAAAAATACAAAAGGCTCGTATGCGATAACATTGCGAAAAAATTACATCTTCGCGACTGAAAAAATATTTTCCTCATACAAACAGCGACATTTTTTTACTCTTGTACAGTGTTATAATTTGACTTGGAAATAAAAGGACAAAGGACGTTAAAGGGGAGATAAATATGGAAAGTTGCGTTAAATTTTCGGAATCCGAAAATATTCTCACCGCAACACTCGACGGTGAGATAGACCATCATCTTGCGAAAATTCAAAGAGAAGAAATCGATTCAATGCTGTTTCGGAAAAAACCGAAGGAACTGGTGCTTGATTTTTCGTCGATAAGATTTATGGATTCCTCGGGAATCGGGCTTATAATAGGACGGGTTGATGTTGCCGAGCGTCTCGGTGCCAAGGTGCGTATCGCTGGTCTTTCGCCGACGCTCAAAAAGCTGGTGAGGCTGTCGGGCGTATCAAAGCTTAAAAATCTTACGGTAGATGATTAAGGAGTATAAAAATGAAGAAGATTATAAACGAAATGAAATTAAGACTTCCCGCAAAGAGCGTTAACGAGGGGGTTTGCAGAGCGGTTATCTCTGCCTTTTCCGCAGAGCTTAATCCGACGGTAGAGGAGCTTGGCGACCTTCGGTGCGCGGTGAGCGAGGCCGTGACCAACTGCATAGTACACGGCTACCGCGGCCGTGAAAATACCGACACCGCGTACATTTACATATCCGTCCGCCTCTACGACACGAGGGAGATAAGCGTTGAAATATCCGATAACGGTTGCGGAATCGAGAATATAGAAGAGGCAATGACACCGATGTTTACCACGGGTGAGATTGGCGAACGGTGCGGAATGGGATTCCTCGTTATGCAGAGCTTTACCGACTCTCTTACCGTAAAGAGCAGAGTTGGCAAGGGAACGACCGTATTAATGAGGAAAATATTGAAGCCCTGACCTATGCTGGATTGTATGAAAACAGAAGAGCGCAGCCTATACGATAAAAATCTGGACTTGATAAGAAGATACCGTGTCGGAGACAACGAGGCGGGCGAGGAGCTTGCAAATCTTAATAAACCCCTCGTATATAATATAGCGGGGAAATTTACGGGGCGCGGAGTCGATATTGACGAGCTTGTCGAAATGGGAACCATCGGGCTTGTTAAAGCAATAAACACCTTTGATTTTTCGCGCGAGTGCGCCTTTTCGACCTATGCCGTTCCGTTGATTTTCGGTGAAATACGCCGTTTTTTGCGCGACGACGGAATGATAAAGGTCTCAAGAGAAAATAAAAGACTGGCGGCTCTTCTTAACGCCGAGCGCGACCGACGGCTGAATATGGGCGAGGACGTCAGTATATCGTCGCTTGCCGACGCTGTCGGAATATCGGCACAGGACGCTGCGGCGGCGCTTTTTTCAACCGCGCCGATAAGGTCGCTTGATGAGGCGGCGTACGATGACGACGAATCCGCAACTCTCGGCTCAACCGTGTACGACGAGGAAGCAACGGTGCGGGATTTTGACAGGCTTGCATTAAGGCTCGCAATAGAAAAGCTTGCCGATCTGCCAAGAAAAATTATAATCCTCAGATATTTCAGGGATTATTCTCAGGCGCAAACCGCAGAACTGCTCGGACTTACTCAGGTTAAAATTTCAAGGGAAGAAAAAAAGATACTTTCGGCTCTGCGCGGCGAGCTTGTTTGAAAATGTTAACAAATTGTGAAATATTAGGAAATCTATTGATTTTTTCGAGTACTTAGTATAGAATATAACCAAGCGATTAGCACTCAAAAACCAAGAGTGCTAAATATGAAGTTTACGGAGGAAAAACAAATGAAACTCAGACCCCTTCTTGATAAGGTAGTGCTTAAGAAAGCAGAGGCTGTTGAAACTACGAAAGCCGGCATCATACTTCCCGATTCCGCAAAGGAAAAGCCCGAGGTATCGGTTATAGTTGCAGTTGGACCCGGCGGACTTGTTGACGGTAAAGAGGTCGTTATGACTCTCAAAGAGGGCGACAAGGTTATTACCGGCAAATATACCGGTACAGAGGTTAAGCTTGACGGTGTTGAATATACGATAGTAAGTCAGTCTGACATACTTGCCGTTGTTGAATAAACCATTCATTAACTATTTATTTTATAAGGAGAAAATATATGGCAAAGGAAATTCTTTACGGAACAGAGGCAAGAGCTGCGCTTCTTCGCGGTGTGGATAAGCTTGCCGATACCGTTAAAATCACACTCGGCCCCAAGGGCAGAAACGTAGTGCTTGATAAAAAATTCGGTGCGCCCCTCATCACTAACGACGGCGTAACCATTGCAAAGGAAATAGAGCTTGAAAACCCTGCTGAAAATATGGGCGCGCAGCTCGTGCGCGAGGTAGCGACCAAAACCAACGACGCAGCAGGCGACGGAACTACCACCGCAACCCTTCTCGCTCAGTCTCTCATTCACGAGGGAATGAAGAACGTTGCCGCAGGTGCAAACCCCATGGTGCTCAGGAAAGGTATCTTTAAGGCAACCGATGCGGCTGTTGAGGAGCTTAAAAATCAGTCCAAGACGGTAAACGGAAGAGACGATATCGCAAGAGTCGGCGCAGTTTCCGCAGGTGACGAATCTATCGGAAATCTTATTGCGGACGCAATGGATAAGGTAACGAGCGACGGCGTTATCACCGTTGAGGAATCCAAGAGCGCAGAAACCTACAGCGAGGTCGTTGAGGGTATGCAGTTCGACCGCGGATACCTCTCTCCCTATATGGTAACCGATACCGACAAAATGGAAGCCGTTCTTGACGATTGCCTTATTCTTATCACCGATAAGAAGATAGCTAACATTCAGGAGATACTTCCTCTTCTTGAACAGATCGTTCAGTCGGGCAAAAAGCTTCTTATCGTAGCAGAGGACGTTGAGGGTGAGGCTCTTACCACTCTCGTTCTTAACAAGCTCCGCGGCACCTTTACCGTCGTTGCAGTTAAAGCTCCCGGCTTTGGCGACAGACGCAAGGAGATGCTCCGCGATATCGCGACCCTTACGGGCGGCGAGGTTATTACAAGCGAGCTTGGACTTGAGCTTAAGGATGCAAGCGTTGCGCAGCTCGGCCGTGCAAGACAGGTTAAGGTAACTAAGGAAAACACTATTATCGTTGACGGCGCAGGCGATAAGCAGGCAATTGCCGAAAGAGTCGGTCAGATTCGTTCTGCTATCGAAACCGCAACCTCCGAATTTGATAAAGAAAAGCTTCTTGAGCGTCTTGCTAAGCTTGCAGGCGGCGTAGCCGTTATCAAGGTCGGCGCGGCAACCGAGGTTGAGATGAAGGAAAAGAAGCTTCGTATCGAGGACGCTCTCAACGCTACCAAGGCGGCTGTTGAAGAGGGCATCGTAGCAGGCGGCGGCGTTGCGCTTATCAATGTTATGGGCGCGGTTGAAGCAGTCGTATCCGAGCTTGACGGCGATGAAAAGACGGGCGCGACGATAGTTCTTAAGTCGCTTGTAGCTCCCATGAAGCAGATTGCCGATAACGCAGGTCTTGACGGCTCGGTTATCATATCCAAGATTCGTGAGTCGGGCAAGGTTGCCTACGGCTTTGACGCTTATAACGAGGAGTATTGCGATATGCTTGAGCGCGGTATCGTTGATCCCGCTAAGGTTACACGCTCCGCACTTCAGAATGCGGCTTCTATCGCTTCTACCGTTCTCACCACCGAGTCGATCGTATTCGATAAGAAAGAGGATAAACCCGCAGCTCCCGCAGCTCCCGATATGGGCGGAATGTATTAATTAAAAGCAAACTGTCCGCCGAGGCGCATTATGCACTCGGCGGATATCTTTTAATTTCAAATGTCGTATTTTGACGAAAAAGCGGAGGAATTCTATGCTAATAAACACCAGAGCAACGTTTGATAAAATTCTTACGGATTTTAAGAGGTTTTCTTATACTCTGTCGATAATTCTCAACCTCGTTTACATAGCCACGTCGGTTTACGCCCTGGTTTTCAATGTTGGAAACACTTTCGTTAACGCCGTCGTGTGCGCGGGTGCCGTTTTTTACTTTGTATTTTATCTGGTTACTTATTGGGATAAAACAAAGAAAAAAGAGAAAAAGGACGTAAAAAAAGCATACGCTTGGTTTAGAATTCTGATGGACGCATTCGGCCTTGGCATAACGGTTTACGGCGTTTACGTTGCAAGCGCGCGTGTTACCGTCGTCTCGATACTTCTTGCTGCTCTGTCCGGACTCAGCTGGCTGTTTAAGCTTACTACGACTCTTCTGATAGAATACGTTGAAGGGCAAAAGGAGCTTATCATTGCAGCCTTAGCCAAGGATTTTGCATTTGCCATAGAGCCTGCAAACAAGGTTCAGAACGTAATCAGAAAAATCAAAGGCGAAGAGCCCAAAGAGCCGAAAACAGTATCCGAAGCGCTTGAAAAGCGTATTAATAAAATCAGAGAGGACTTCATCTCGCGAAAAGAGAAATCAGAAAAGTAGGACTAACCTGATATTATGAGATGAAATAAAAAATCAGCGTGTTTTCCGTTATGTCGGACACGCTGATTTTTATTTTGTGATTATCAAGCTGCTGTTACAGTTCCGAAAGCAGCCTTATAAAAGAAAGGAGCAAGGCTCTTTTTTTACTGTCAAGCTTATTTATCTCTTCGGTAAGCTCGTTTGCAATATAATTGTCGCATTTGACCGAGCTTTCGGTTATAAGAGAGGAAATATCACAGCCGAGCACAGAGGCAATTTCACCTAAAAGGTCAAGGCTTATTTTCGTTATACCGCGCTCCACCTGGCTTACGTATCCTATTGAAACCTCAAGCCTTTCAGCAAGCACGCCTTGGGTTATTCCTCGGCTTTTTCTGACGGATTTTATTCGCGCTCCTATTAATTTGTAATCAACGTTCATTTGGCTGCTCATTTCTTTTTTATTCCTATTAATAATAACACTTATAACTAAATATGCAAGAAATAAATAGCTATAACTATAGTTATTAGTATTGACAAATAGCAAATAATTTGTTACAATATACTTGTCAAATAAATATAGAAAGGGAATTTACAATGAGCGAACAAGTTAACGACGTGGAATTGAACAGCGCAGAAAATGAAGCTCTCGAAAAGATGAGCATCGGTTTAAAGGAAATTTGGAAAATTATTATTTTTTGTTGTGTCGGTTGGTTAATCCTATCCATAGGCACGAAAACGAGCCCTATTTTTGCAATAATCGGAGCATTGGTTGTTTCCGTTCCGTCTGTTATTTGCGCAAGACGGTATGGATTTAAAAACATTTTCAACTACGATTATCAGATTGTAACCACGTACAAAGACGGGCATAAAACCTACGATGCCGATTTGGGCGGCAAGCTCGGACTTATGGTTATTCAGCTTTTTCTTACCATATTTATCGGTATCGTGCTTACTCCGCTCAGATACGTTGTTTATTGTATCAAATATAACGCCAATTGCAAAAAGCTTAATTGGAAGCCTGAATTCAAGTTTAGCATTTTGCTCCCGACCGCTGTTGGCGTAGGCGTTTTCGTGTTGGGCATAATTTTGCTCTCCGTCCTTTAATAACTTGAAAAATAAAATAGCGCGGGCTCGGTTTTTGAGCCTGTGCTGTTTTTTGTATAACGAAAAAACCACGCGTTAGTCGCGTGGTTTAAAAAGCTCCGGCGGCTAGGTCTTTTTTCTGCATATCGGTGCGTAGGAGCAAAAATCGCAGGGGGAATCCTTTCCGCCGTCGGAGAGGGGAATTTCTCCGCTTTTCATTTTCTCGGAAATTTCGCCTATCTTATCCGAGATTTTTTCTCCGAGCTCCGCCCATCCTTCACGCGTGTAAAGAAATTTTTCGCTTCTTGAGTCGGGTGAGCCGTCTTTTTTGAATTTTACGGGCAGATAATTTTTGTTCATCGCAGAAATACTTTCTTCGTCGTCCAAAATCATACCGCGGCGTTGCTGTTTTTTTGCGATAGCTGCCTTTTCCGCCTCGCTGTCGGCGTGTGCGACAGTTACGTCGCTCATATCGGTTTTTACGTATATTACACCGGCGGGAATTATATTTCCCGCTTCGGATACGCCGAGTCTTTCTCTGAACGCCTGATTGTCCGTATCAACGATAGATTTAAGGTAAAGGAACATTTGTAGGTTTTTGCCCTCGTCAATATCCTCGGGGCTGAAATCCTTCGCTCCTGTTTTATAGTCGATAACGCGAACGAAAACGTCGTCGCCCGATTTGTAGGTATCAACGCGGTCAATGCTTCCGTAAACGTAAACGTTGTCACCGAATTTGTCCTGAAAGCTTGCGGGGGAGGGGAGATTTTCATCATCACGCCCTATTTTTAACTCGAAAAAGCGCGGCACAAAGCTACAACCGCGAAGCTCGTCGCAAAGTCCGTTAATGACCGGCACGGCGGCGCGGCAGAGTCTGTCAAGTAAAATATCAGTTCGCCTTGAGGTTGGATTGTTTTTGTCTATGACCGAGTCGAGATATTTTTTAGCGGATCGTTCAATTATTTCCGCCTTTTCGTTTTCGCCTACATCTGCGACGGATTTGCCGCTTTCCGATATCTCACCGAAAAAGTTTTCAAGCATCGCGTGAATAAAAGTGCCAATGTTTCTCGCGTCAAATTGCGCCCGCTCGTTTTCGGAAAGCTTTATATTGTATCGCAAATAGTATGAGAAGGGGCAGCAAACGAAGCTTTCGATTCTGCTCTGTGTGAGCGCAAGCTCCGACGGGTACATCTGTGATACGGTATCTCTGCTTAACCTCAATCCTTCGTTTGACACGTCCTTATCAAAAAGAACGGTTTCTCTTTCGTATCCCGATTCGATAAGAGCCTCTCTTATATCCTGTCTCTCGCAGAATTCTATGGCGGAAAACGGGAAATAAATTCGTTCTTCAAGCGGCAGAGAGGATATTTTGACGGGCTTTAAGGCGTTTTCCGTAATAGCCGAAAATCTTTCGATAACCTCTGAGGGCGTCACTGTAGAAAGGGACTCGTCGCGCATCGAATAAATCACCGTAACGCTTTCCCTTGCCGCCGAAAAGGCTCTCGTAAAAAAGAACAGCTCCCTTGCATAAGCGATTTCGGAATTCATATCGGTAGCAAGACCAAGCTCACAGAGAATATTTTTATCTCTCTCGTTAAAGTAGGAGCTGTCGCGGACCGCGCGCGGAAATTCACCGACGTTAACTCCGATAAGATAAATATGCTTTTTGTCCGACAGTCTTATCATGTCTGCCGAGCCTACCGTTACCGAATCGTAATAGGATGGAATTTTTCCGATATCGGCTTCGGAGAGGACAACTCTTATTTGATTTTCAAAGCCTGCGAGTGTAATTTCGGTGTCGCCAAGCACCTCGACGAGCGAGTCAAGCGAGGCGCAGATTATATCCCAAAGCATCGAGTTTTCTTTTGCAAGTTCTTCTTCTCCAAGGGATAAAAGGCTTGATATCTGTACGTCAATCCGCTCCTTGAGTGAGATATCGCAAAGAAAGCCGTAAAGAGCCTCGGCGTATTCTCTGACGGTTTTAAGCGAGTCAAGGTTGTCCTTGAATTTTATAAGCGGGTCAAGAATTTTATCGCGCGTTTCGTTGATTCGGATAAGCGCGGCTTCGCTCTCGGTGCTTCTTTTTGAGTCGTAACCAAGCGGGCTCATATTCCAAAAAATGCCGTTCGTAAATCCGCTTTTCTGTATTTGCCAGGTTTCCGTATAAAGCTCAAATTCGTCACACGCCTCGGCACTTATGCCGGATAAACCGCATTTTGCATAGGATATTACCGACTCTCTCGTGAATCCCTCGCGCACCGATGCAAACGCCGCGTAGACGAGCTTCACCGCTTCGTACGAGGATATATCCTTGCGTATTGATATGAATGCCGGTATATCTGCTTTTTCGAACGATGACTTAAGAATGCCCGAGTATTTTTCACCGTCTCTTGAAACGACGGCAAAGTCCCTGTACGATGCTCCGAGCATCACCTGTCGTTTTATGTCGGATGCTACGAAATCAGCCTCTTCATACGGGTCGGATGCTTCAAATATTCTTATTCTGTCTAGATTGCTTTGTAAACTTTCATTGTCAATTTTGCCGAAATTGCGCCATAAAAGGTTACACGCCTCGGCAAGATACATATTCGCGCCCTCCTTGTTTTGCAGACGGCTGACGAGCGTTTTCGAAGCCGACGCCTTGTCTGCGAGTCTTGTCAGGCGTTCCTTGGTGTTCTTAATTTCGGAAAATTCAAAACAGTCGTAGTGCCGCTTCGATATCGTGAGGTGAACGGTCAGCTCACAGCTTTTCATAAGAGCCGAAAGAACTCTGTATTGCGGCTCCGTAAAGGAGGTAAAGCCGGTGATGAAGAAGGAATATCCGTCAAAAACGTCGGTGTGCTTTTCGAGTTTTTCCGCCAGTCTGCCAACCTCGTCCTTTGAATCCGAGTATTTTTCACAAAGTAGCTTTTGATAAAGAGACATGACTTTTGAAAGGTCAGAGAGCTTTTCTCCAAGGCGAGTGTTAGTCTTTATTTTTTCGTTTAAAGAAATTGATGCGAGAAGTTCGGGCGTTGCGGAAATATTTTTCATTTCGCTGACCGCCGCCAGCATCTTTTCAACTACGCCGAATCCGACCTCTTTTCCATCTGTAAGCGTAAGAAATGCCGAAAGCTCCGTAAGCGTTTTCCACATTATAAGAGCTTCTTTGCCTCGGTCTGCGAATTTTGCCGAAATGCCGCCGACCCGTCTTGCAACCGTATCGGCAAGTCGGGTGAAATTCGTTACCTCAAAGGTGAGGGGAGCCGAGCTTGGAAGGAATTCAATCATTTCCTTTTCTGCAACGACCGCCTGCTGCTCGGGAACGATTAATAAAACCTTTTTTCCTTCATTCGTATGCTTAAGAATTTCGGATTTTATAAATTCATAGGCGTCTGAGTATAAGCCGCCTTCGACAAGTCTCAACATTACCGTTCACCCCCAAGATATTTTTCCTCTATTTTGTATCCGCATTTTCTTGACGATATGATTATTTTCTCGCCGTGGCGTTCAAGCTTTTCGCGCAGATAGTGTATATAAACGTTGATGACTCCCATATCGGCATCACCGCCCCATACCGAGCTTAATATTTCCTCGCGGCTTACAAATTCGCCGCCTTTGGATGCCAGCAGGGAAAGAAGCGCAAATTCAACCTCGGTAAGCTTGATTTTTTCTCCGCGCAAAAACGCGGCGCGTGCTTCGCCGTCAACCGAGAGAAGCGACGAATGTGATTTTAAAAGAAGCGAGCCGACCGTGCCGAGCGGAAAGGGAATCCTAACGTCAGCCTCAGCCGTACGGCTCATCGTGACGGCACCGTTCGGTGCCTTCTCTCCCATTGTGTCAAGATCAAAAAGGCATAGCGAAAAATCGTCTGTCAAAAGACGGCTGACGGTTACGTCGTCGGGGGTGTCCAGCTTTATCTTCTGAAACAGAAAATTATCCTCGGTAATAACACAGATTTTTTTCATTAGGCAACTCTCTTCTAATTTATTAGAATAATTATAATCTATTTTCTGCAGTTTGTCAATAGTGCGAGATCTGCATATTATTTTAAATATACCTGATATCAATTTTTGCAATACCTTGGGCAATTTTTGCAATTGTTGTAAAAGCTGTGTTATAGTATAATCTATGTAAGGCTTATCTGCAAGCTAGCTTGCAAGGAAGACGAAGACGATTGCTCCGCGAGCGTTTTGCGACGAGCAAAACGAAGTGCAAAGCACCGCCTCTAAAGAGGCGAAGCTCGCAAGGAGTATAATAAAATTAATAATATATAACAAAAGGAGCTATAAAATGAACAACGAAATGCTTAAAGAACTCTCGCTTATCGGTCTTATTCCCGTAATCAAGATCGAGAATCCCGACGATGCGGTACCGCTTGCAAAGGCGCTTATCGACGGAGGACTTCCCGCAGCTGAAATCACCTTCAGAACTGCATGCGCGGCAGAGGCTATCAAAAATATTACCGAGGCATATCCCGAGATGCTCGTCGGCGCGGGTACCGTGCTTACCACCGAGCAGGTTGACGCGGCAATCGCGGCGGGCTCGAAATTCCTCGTTTCTCCCGGTCTTAACCCCAAGGTAACCGCATACGCTCTTGAGAAGGGAATCACTATGCTTCCCGGATGCTCGAATCCCTCTGATATTGAGGTTGCTCTCGAGCTTGGACTCAAAACCGTAAAATTCTTCCCCGCAGAAGCTGCAGGCGGACTTAAGATGCTCAAGGCTATGGCTGCGCCCTACGGTCAGCTTCAGTTCATGCCCACGGGAGGCATCAGTGCAGATAACCTTCTTGACTACCTCAAGTTCAACAAGATCGTTGCTTGCGGCGGTTCGTTCATGGTTAAGGATGAGCTTGTTAAGGAAAAGAAGTGGGATGAAATCACCGCTCTTACGAGAAACGCCGTAAAGACTATGCTTGGTCTTGAATTCATTCATATGGGTATTAATGCCGATAATAAGGAAGAGGCTGAAAAATCCGCGAAGCTCTTCGAGCTTATGTTTGGACTTTCTCTGCGTGAAACCTCGAAGTCCTTCTTCGCAGGCGAGGCGTTTGAGTTTATGTGCGGCAAGGGTCCCGGCAAGTGCGGTCACATCGCAATCAGAACCAACTTCGTTGACAGAGCAATGGCATACTTCACTCGTCTTGGCTTCGCATTTGACGAGTCGACCATCGCTTACGACGATAAGACGGGCAAGCCCAAGTTCGTATATTTCAAGGACGAGATCTGCGGATTTGCGATCCACCTTCTTCAGAAATAATTTTTCTTAATAAAAATAACGGTCGGTGTATTTTGCGCCGACCGTTTATTCTTGGCTTGCAGAAAAACGCAGAGCGTTTTTTATAAACTAAAATTCAACTGAGCATAAAATTTGTATTGACAAATTTTCGCATAAATGATAATATCATAAATGATAATATTGTTATGTAATTAAAAAAGAGGTAGTTACTATGAGAGATTTTAAGCAATATTCAAAAGAATTTGAAGAGGTTTTACTTGGCAATTTCGCACCGTTCTGGACCGAATACGCGCCCGACAAAATTTACGGCGGATATCTCAGCGGATTTTTGCGCGACGGCGAGCTTTTTCTTGAGGATAAATCGGTGTGGATGCAGGGCAGAAACCTTTGGATGTTTGCAAAGCTTTATAACGAGTTCGGCAAAAAAGAAGAGTGGCTCGATGCCGCAAAGTGCGGATACGATTTCATAAATAAATATTGCTTTGCCGAAAGCGGACATATGTATTTCCGCGTTACGCGCGACGGAAAACCGCTCGTTGAGCGCCGTTACTATTTTTCCGAGGCGTTTGCCGTTATGGGATACGTTGAGTATTACAAGGCGACGGGACTTGCCGAGGCAAAGGAGCGCGCAATAAAGCTATATGACAGAATGATTTATTATTTCACGACTCCCGGCGTCTTTGCGCCCAAAGTGAATCCCGAAACCCGTAAAACGCTCGGTCACAGTATGACTATGATAATGATGAACGTGGCACAGATTATCCGCGAGATAAACCCCGACCCTAAATATGACGGAATCATCGACGGCTGTCTTGACAAGATAATGAATATGTTCATTAAACCCGAGGAAAAGGCTCTTTTTGAAACTGTCGGTGAGCATGGAGAAAGATTGAATTCACCTCAGGGGCGTCTTATAAACCCCGGTCACAGTATGGAAACCGCATGGTTTATGATGCGCGAAGCCATTCACAGAAAGGACGGGAAAATAATGTCGCTTGCCATGCAGGTGCTGTTATGGTCGCTTGAGCTTGGCTGGGATAAGAAAATGGGCGGTATACTCTCCTTCGTTGACGTTGAGGGCAAGGAGGTCGTAAATCTCGAGTGGGATATGAAAATGCTCTGGGTTCAGTGCGAGGCTCTGATAGCTCTTGCGTACTCCTATTGGTACACCAAGGAAGAAATATATATGGAGTGGTTTGACAGAGTCAAGGAATATCTGTTCCTTCATTTCTCCGATGAGGGATATCCCGAATGGTTCAGCCACCTTCACCGCGACGGCACTCCCGTAAACTACATAAAGGGAAGCGATTGGAAGGGCCCGTTCCACAATGTGCGCGCATTTATGCTCTTAACTCAGATTTTCAAGGCAATCGACGAAAATGCGCCCTTCGGCATATGATAATTTCCAAATATCAACAAAAATACTTGAAAATTTTAAAAATTTGTAGTATACTGTAAAAGGTAATATATGCCCGAAAGGAAAAAAGTTATGTATTATAAGCTTCACGTAGCAGGCATTGAGCGCGACCTGCCTCTTTGTCCGATATCAGATACACTTAATATTGCGGCGTTTATCCTATTTGGTGACGTTGAGCTTACCGAAAGATGCGCAGAGGAGCTTTATAAGCTCGCGCCCGAGCATGACGTTATGATAACCGCAGAGTCAAAGGGTATTCCGCTTATTCACGCAATGTGCCGTCTTTCCGGCAATAACCGTTATATACTTGCGAGAAAGTCGGTTAAGCTCTATATGAAGGACGTCGTAAAATGCGAAACCCAGTCTATCACGACCGCGGCGGCGCAGACCCTTTATATAAACGGTGAGGACGCCGAATATATGCGCGGCAAGCGCGTGCTTATCGTTGACGACGTAATCAGCACGGGCGGCTCGCTCGCATCGCTTGAAAACCTCGTTACCCAGTCGGGTGGCGAGATAGTCGGCAAAATGGCAATACTTGCCGAGGGCGATGCCATTGACCGCAAGGATATAACCTACCTCGCGCCTCTTCCTCTCTTTGATAAAGAGGGTAAGCCCCTCTAAATCGAGAAAAAATCCCACGGATTTTTCTCATATAGAATTTGCGTTTTCAAAAATGCAAATATATCGAGTTTGAGCAACTGGGGTTCGCAGCAAAGCGAAAACATATCGAATTCACTTTTGTGAACGCGGTTCACAAAAGTGAATATATCGACAAAACCGAGCAAACGAATCGAAAGCATAAAGCTTTCTCGTTTGCTCGGTTTATTATTCGCAATATTTATCCACGTTGTCAATAAAATAAGACACATCGTCTGTTAATCCGTCATCTTTTGCCCAATTAAATATTCTATGCTTAGACTTTTCAAGTTTTTTCGAAAAAGTATTAAGCAATAAAACAATCACAAAAAGCGAAAGAAATGAAATCAATCCTACCCAAAATCCAAAAACCAATCCCAAACCAATGCTTAACAAGCCAAAATCTATTAGGGTATCGAGTAAACTTGTGATTAGCAGTATTAGCAAGGATTTTTTTCTGCCTGTTCTATTCTGCAGATAAACAGACTGTATCTCTTCGTTGTTGTTTACATAATATTTTGAATTTAAGACGTCGATATTATCGCCTTGCAAGTGGAAATACTCGTATTGTGTGTAATTTTGAAATTTTTTGACGGTAGAGTTAATTAAAAGAGTTGTTTCTTCACTTGAAAATTGCAAAATTGCTTTTGTATCAATTTTAATGCTATAAAATAATTTTTCATCCCTTTTTTCAACACTACTGCCCTGAGAATTATACAAAGTTATATTTAATTCTCTGGCATAATGCTGAGAAATATATAGTGCTTTTTCTTGAGGTTGTAAATTATAAAACACATCACCTAATACAACTTTAACAGGATTCACAGCGTTATTTTGTAAAGTGATTTTCATATTGTATGTTCTCCTCCGAAAAAAGATTTAGGATATTGCTTTCAATATTATGCGATCTGTCTGCAAGCGAGAGAAAATACCACACTCGATTTTTATATCATCTAAAATATCAGGCGGATCGTAGGAATCCAAATTTTTCGCTTTTGAAGTCAAATAAATTTCCTTTCCGTCACATTCTATCTTTACGTAGTCGATGCATTCATTTGTATCAGCATTGTAGATTTTGGCGGTGTGATACTCATATGCAGTACCATAGTTCTCATATTCAACACGGATGTTAATAATCTCGCTACCGTCTTTAAGACAACCAACAAGCGTGGTATCGTCACAAACGGTTAATTTAAACTCTTTGCTGTCGGATACTAACGAGTATTCTGTTGCCTCATATTCTGAGACCATCTTCTGCGGAGCACCGATAACGGCACGATTCAGCACATAGATCAGCGTATATCCGCACGGTATAATGAGTGATATTGTAAATAAAATAAGCAGAATCTTTTTAAGCAAGGTAAGATGCTCCTTTCAGTGATTAGCGCCAATGTTTTTCGCATCAATAAAAAAATGATTGATTTTTAGGCATAAAAATACTCTTAGAAAATCTTGCGACTGTATATTGTCATGTTTGCTTTAATTATAGCAGATAATAAACGATTTGTCCAGTAATAATAAAAAGCAGATAGAAAAGGATAACATCCAATCTATCTGCTTTAATTTTTATTTAAGCGAATCAACGAATCTGCAAGCTGCAAGAGCTGCGACTGAGCCGTCGGCTGTTGCCGTTGTGACCTGGCGAATGGCTTTCGTGCGGCAGTCGCCCGCAACGAATATTCCCTCGGGGGCGCCTTTCGGCAGGCAATCCTCGCCCGCTTCTATGTAGCCGTAGCTGTTAAGAGTCGTAACGTTTTCAAAGGGTTTATTCTCGGGAACCTGACCGATAGCCACGAACATTCCGCCAAGGGCAAGCTCGCTTTCCTCGCCTGTTTCGGTTTTCTTGATTTTAATTCCGCGGAATTCGCCATCTTCAATTATACCGGTAACCACGGTTGAAAACATAACCTCAATATTATCGCGGGTGTAGAGGCGGGAAGCAAGATTTTTCTCACCCGTAAAGTCGGCAAGGTTCTGTATTACGTAAACCTTTTCGCAACCGTCGGAGAGAAGAATTGCTTCTTGGAGAGCGGTGTTTCCGCCGCCGATTATAGCGACCGTCTTGCCCTTGTAAAACGCGCCGTCACATACCGCGCAATAGGAAATACCCTCACCCGTGTAGCGTTCCTCGCCTTCAAGACCGAGTGTTCTGTGTCTTGAGCCGGTTGCAATAATAACGCTTTTCGCAAAGTATTCAGCTCCCTCGCACACAACGGTAAAGTTGCCGGGCTCTCCCTTTATTGCCGTTACGGTATCAAGCTCGATTTCCGCTCCTTGCTCCATAGCTTGAGTAAGGAACTGTTCACCGATCTCACTTCCGCTGACCGAGGTCATGCCGGGGTAATTTTCAACCTTTGGCGAATGGGTTATTTGACCGCCAAAACCGTTTTTCTCGATAACGAGTACGGTTTTTTCAGCCCGCCGCGCGTAAAGCGCGGCGGTCAGTCCTGCAGGCCCTGAGCCTACTATTACTATGTCATACATAAATTATCTTACACTTTCGGTATACGCCTTGATGTTCGAAAGGTTAGCGTACTTCTGAACCTTTCCGTCTGCTACTACTACGAGGGTCGGAGCCTGCTTGATGTCATACTGAGCGACAAGCTCGGGATTCTCGTTTGCCATCATCTTTACGTAGGAAACTCCCGCTTTGTCAAGGAACATTGCCGCAGCCTTGCAGTTGGGGCAGGTGGGAGTAGCGAAGAGGATAGCCGAGGGCTCGTCTTCAACGGTCGTCTCACATACGCACGCGGGCTCGTCAACTACGACGTTTGCCGAGCGGTCAATGGGAGATTTGCCTGTGAGCTTGTCCTGCGAGTAAACCTTTCTCTCCTTGTATTCCTGAGTCTTACCGTCGTTCCAGTTCTGAACGGGGCGGTAGTAGCCGGTGATACGGCTGTAAACCTCGGTCTTTTCACCGCATTCGGGGCAAATAAACTGCTCGCCTGCGATATATCCGTGGTTCTTACATACCGAGTAGGTAGGAGAGATTGAGTAGTAGGGAAGTCTGTAATTGTCGGCGATGGTGCGAACGAGGTTAGCAGCGCTCTTCCATGAGGGGAGCTTTTCGCCGAGGTATGCGTGGAATACCGTTCCCGAGGTATAAAGGGTGTGAAGCTCGTCCTGCATATCGAGAGCCTCGAAGATATCGTCGGTAAATCCAACGGGAAGGTGTGAGGAGTTGGTGTAATAGGGGGTGTTGCCCTTGTTCTTATCGGTTGCGCAGATGATGTCGGGATAGAACTTCTTGTCGTGCTTTGCAAGACGGTAGGAGGTTGACTCTGCGGGAGTTGCCTCAAGGTTGTAGAGGTCGCCGTACTGCTCCTGATAGTCGGAGAGACGCTCGCGCATATGGTTGAGAACAGCCTTCGTAAATTCCTGCGTTTCGGCGTGGGTCATATCCTTTCTGAGCCATTTTGCGTTAAGTCCCGCTTCGTTCATACCGACAAGACCGATAGTGGAGAAGTGGTTTGCAAAGGTGCCGAGATAACGCTTGGTGTAGGGATAAAGTCCCTCGTCAAGAAGCTTCGTAATGACCTCGCGCTTAATCTTAAGCGAGCGCGCGGAGATATCCATAAGTCTGTCAAGTCTCTTGTAGAAATCAAGCTCGTCGGATGCAAGATATGCAATTCTCGGCATATTGATGGTAACAACGCCGATAGAACCGGTGCTCTCTCCGCTTCCGAAGAAGCCGCCCGACTTTTTGCGAAGCTCACGAAGGTCAAGACGGAGTCTGCAGCACATCGAACGAACGTCGCTGGGCTCCATATCGGAGTTAACGTAGTTTGAGAAGTAAGGAGTTCCGTATTTTGCGGTCATCTCGAAGAGAAGCTTGTTGTTCTCGGTTTCAGACCAGTCGAACTCGCTCGTGATTGAATATGTGGGGATAGGATACTGGAATCCGCGGCCGTTAGCGTCACCTTCAATCATCGTTTCGATGAACGCCTTGTTGACCATATCCATTTCCTTCTTGCAATCCTTGTACTTGAAGGGCATTTCCTTACCGCCGACTATTGCGTTAAGCTCAGCGAGGTCGTTCGGAACCGTCCAGTCAAGAGTGATGTTTGAGAAGGGAGCCTGAGTACCCCAACGAGACGGAGTGTTAACACCGTAAACGAAGGACTCAATGCACTTCTTAACAGCGTCGTAAGAAAGGTTATCAGCCTTTACGAAGGGAGCGAGGTAGGTATCAAAGGAAGAGAAAGCCTGTGCGCCTGCCCACTCGTTCTGCATAATGCCGAGGAAGTTAACCATCTGGTTGCAAAGGGTAGCGAGGTGCTTCGCGGGTGCAGAGGTGATCTTGCCCGTAACGCCGCCAAGACCCTCTTGAATAAGCTGCTTTAACGACCAGCCTGCGCAGTAGCCCGTAAGCATCGAAAGGTCGTGAAGGTGGATGTCCGCGTTTCTGTGAGCGTTTGCGATCTCGTCGTCGTAAACCTCAGAGAGCCAGTAGTTAGCCGTGATAGCGCCCGAGTTTGAAAGGATAAGACCGCCGACCGAATAGGTAACGGTGGAGTTTTCCTTAACTCTCCAGTCAGAGATTTTAACGTAGTTATCAACTATTTCCTTATAGTCAAGAATTGTTGACTTAACGTCTCTCATCTTCTCGTGCTGACGGCGGTAGATGATGTAAGCCTTGGCAACGTCCTCGTAGCCTGCTTGGCTGAGCACCGATTCAACGCTGTCCTGAATGTCCTCAACCGAAATGAGGTGGTTTTTAATTTTGGGCTCAAAATTTGCCGTAACCTTGAGCGCAAGGAAATCAATAATGTCTTGGTTGTAGTTGCGTTCCTGAGCGTCGAATGCAAGAGATATAGCCTTAGATATCTTCTTTATATCGAACTCAATAATTTTTCCATCTCTTTTTAAAACGGAATACATAAAAAAGTTCCTCCTGTTGTAGAATTTCAATTTTTGCAGTACATATAGTATAGTACATTTGAATCCATTTGTCAACAGGAGAAACACAAAATATTGAGATTTTTTTATTTTTTTTACTAGATGTAGTAAAGTTAACCGCGAATTTGAGCGTTTTTGACGTGCGCTTTAATCACATTCAACAAAAGCTCGGTTTCATTTTTGTCAAAGCCGCCTAGTTTGCCCGAAATCAAGTCGCCCGAGTCAGTAAAGTTTTGAAGAAAATACTTTTCCTCTCCGCGAAGCCAGGTGGCGATAGAGTAAATATCGCGCTCTGTGTGAAACTGTTTAACGAGAGTGGTTCTGAACTCGAAATCGACTTTTCCGCTCATAAGAAAATCCACGCTTTCGGTGATTTTCGAAATATCGAAATTCGGAATGTCAACGGTTTTCTGATAGCTTTCCTTTGAATTTTTAATATCCATGGCAACGTAATCGACAACCCCCGCCGTGACAGCCGCTTTTAGCGCATCGGGGCGGTAACCGTTCGTATCCAGCTTTACAAGATATCCGAGATTTTTGATTTTTTCAAGAAATGGGATAAGATCCCTATAAAGAGTCGGCTCGCCGCCGCTGACGCAAACCCCCTCAAGAAGTCCGCGCCGTCTCTCAAGAAATGCGAAGAAATCCTCTTCGGAGAGCGAGGGCGTATCTTTAAGTCGGCTTCCGATAACCAGCGAGGCGTTATGGCAGAACGGGCATCTGAAATTACAGCCGCCCGTAAAAACGGTAGCCGCCATTTTTCCGGGAAAGTCGAGCAGAGTCAGTTTTTGAAGTCCTTTAAGAAGCATAAGAATCTCCTTTTTTGTTTATATTCTACCATATTATATATAAGATTTCAATACTTGTCAAAATATCTTGTGTAAATTACGCCGTGAGAGGTAATACTAACCGTGTAAATACGAAAGCAAGGAGTATTTATGCGAATAAACAAGGTTGAAATCTGCGGGGTTGATACGTCAACGTTGAAAACACTCTCGGAGGAGCGAAAACGCGAGCTTCTCAGACTTTCAAAGAACGGAGATAAAGAGGCGAGGGAGGAGCTGATACTCGGAAACCTCAGGCTTGTTCTCAGCATAATTCAGCGTTTTAATCCCAAGGGTGACAGTGCAAACGACCTTTTTCAAGTAGGCTGCATAGGGCTTATAAAGTCAATAGATAACTTCAATCTTGAGTTTGACGTAAAATTTTCGACCTACGCCGTAGCAATGATAATAGGTGAAATACGCCGCTATCAGCGCGATAACAATGCGGTGCGTATATCGCGCTCTATAAGAGATCTGGCATATCGCGCCCTGCAAATAAAGGAAGAAATTTCGCGGACCGAGCAAAGAGAGGCAACGGTAAAGGAGATTGCAGAGAGGCTCGGCGAGAGCGAACGCGCGGTCGGCGAGGCAATGGAGGCGATAGTTGAGCCGGTGTCACTCTACGAGTCGGTGTATAACGACGGCGAGGACTCGGTTTACGTGATAGACAAGCTCTCCGACGACAGAGATACGGCAGAGGAGTGGGTTGAGGGCATAAGTCTTAAGGACGCTATGAAAAAGCTTAGTGATCGCGAGCTGGGAATCATAACCCGACGGTTTTATAAGGGAAAGACCCAGATGGAAATAGCCGAGGAGATAGGAATATCACAGGCTCAGGTATCACGGCTTGAAAAGGGAGCGATAGACAAGCTCCGAAAGTATATGAGCTAATCGGGGGTTAGCGCGTTCTCCTCAAGAGAACGCGCAATGAATTGCAACCTTGCGGTTGCATGAATTGAAAGCTAAGCTTTCGTGAATTGCCCGTGGCATGAATTGTGCCTATGGCACGTTGGTTGCAATTCAATTCATGGAGCGAATATGAAATTATATAATCTTTCAGCTCGTTTGGCTTTTTGCGTATATTCCGGGTGTTATTCCACAAGCGGCTTTAA
>SVRU01000043.1 GCA_015064665.1 Oscillospiraceae bacterium | reverse complement strand
GCGTTAAAAACTATTTCAACATCGTTTCCGTAATATCTTCTCAATATTTCAATAGCGCTGTTTCCGTTATTCGCCGCCGTCACAGACCCCCATTGCGAAAGCCCGTCGCAGCTTACCTCCACGCCATCGCAAAAGGTAGCGTAAAGAGGCTCAATGAATCCGTCTCTCCTAAGATAATCATTAAATATTTCATCCACAAGATCGGATATATTTTCATATATATCTCGCTGATAGACAAACGACTGATCATATGCCGTGCTTGACGTTATATCGAATGGTTTTCCGCGGCTTCGGTAATACTCTGTATAAACTCGATTAAGCGCTACCGATATTTGCGCAAGTATGTTGGCCTTCAAGGCTTCTTCCGGCCATGTTGGATATATTTCACTTGAAGCAACGTTCTTTATATAATCCGGAAATGAAACCGTTACATTCTCAGCGTCATCATCCGGCGCTCCGAGATGTACTACAATATTTTCAGGTATAGTTGGATTGGGCATTATTGTAAATCCTCGTTTTCCGTAATTATTGAAATGTCACTCGACTTAGGCGTAGGCGCATTTTTTCTTAACCCGGCATCAGGTATCATTTCCATCGGCAGAATTGCTTTTATACCGCTAAATACTGAAACGTCGTAAATGGTTTTGGGATAAAATCCTTCGCCGGATACCTGAACGTCATACTTTGCGTAAGGCTGCTCACTTGGACTTGGCGAGAGCGAATATGATACTGATGGTGTCGGAAGCGCAATTACGTCAGTAAGCCCGTTTCTGTCGGTTTTGACAGAATATTCAACCCCTATATTTCCTTCCTCATTTCCGCTTATTCTGACCGTTAAATCAGGGACAGGAAGAGCGCCACCCGCGGTATAAGCGCTTATCTGTATAAAGCCTTGCGAATCATATTTCATATTTTCCTCCATTGTTAATAATAAATAATAATAAACTTGTTTTGGAAAAACATTTAAGCAATTTGCGATTTTTTTCTTTTCTTTTTTCTTTTCGCTTTTTTACACTTGACAACCCTTAATAATTAGTATATAATTATTGTGTGTTGCATACCGTCACTATGAAATATCATATGTCAGAGAAGTCAAAATGATACTGTATTGTTCGGTGAGCGCAAATATATTTGAGTGTGGAGTTTTTGATATGAAGGACAGTTTGTACGGTGAATTAAGTGTAATCGGCATGAAGGGATGCGAGGACTTTTCGGCTCAGGTTGATTCTTATCTTAAGGATTGGCGCAGTCACGATCAGGACGTTTCTTATCTTGTAAATACCTCTTGCCCCAGATTCGGCAGCGGAGAAGCAAAGGGCGCTCTCCATCAATCATTGAGAGGTAACGACGTTTATATTATAAGCGATGTATTCAATCACGGCGTAACCTACAACATGTACGGTATGACAGTTCCCATGTCACCTGACGATCACTTTCAGGATCTTAAGCGTATAATCGGCGCAATCGGCGGTAAAGCGCGCAGAATCAGCGTAATTATGCCCATGCTTTACGAGGGAAGACAGCACAAGCGCGCAAGCAGAGAATCACTTGACTGCGCTCTTGCTCTTCAAGAGCTTGTAAATATGGGTGTCACAAACATCATCACATTCGACGCTCATGACCCCCGAGTACAGAACGCAATTCCTCTCAGCGGATTTGAGAACGTTCGTACCTCATATCAGATGATAAAGGCTCTCCTCAATACATACGACGATATTAAGATCGATCCCGAAAACCTTATGATAATTTCTCCCGACGAGGGCGGTATGGCGAAATGTATGTACTATTCCTCGGTAATGGGAATTGATCTCGGTACGTTCTATAAGCGCCGCGATTATTCCGTTATTATTAACGGCAAAAACCCCATCGTTGCTCACGAGTATCTCGGACGTGACGTTGCGGGAAAGGACGTTATCGTAATTGACGATATGATCTCCTCTGGTGACTCTGTTATAGACGTTGCAAAGCAGCTTAAGGAAAAGGGCGCAAAGCGTATATTCGTATTTGCGAGCTTTGGTCTGTTCTGCAACGGTCTTGCAAATATGGATAAGGCTTACGAAGAGGGAATATTCACTAAGATATTCACCACAAACCTCGTTTACAGAACCCCCGAGCTTCTTGCGAGAGAATGGTACGGAGAGGTTAATATGTGCAAATACGTTGCATACATCATTGATACCCTCAACCACGATCGAACGATCAGTCATTTGCTTGATCAGTCGAAGAAGATCCACGTCAAGCTTGACTCTTACAACAACAAGAAATAATTCAATTCTATGCGGGCTGCCTGATACTATGGGTAGCCTTTCGCATCCTTCGGAGGTATTATGCGAATAACTTTGGAATCCGATTATGCGCTGAGGATCATAAGCGCACTGGCTCTTAACCAAGACGTGATTGATGCCGCCTCTTTATCCGAAAAAACGTCGATAACTCCGCGCTTTACACTTAAAATTCTCCATAAGCTTGTTCAAGGCAATTTGGTAACGTCATATAAGGGATCAAAAGGGGGATACAAACTGAAAAAAACTCCCGATAAAATAACGCTTAAGGAGGTTATCGAGCTTATTGACGGTCCTATCGCTATTGTAAGATGCCTCGGTAACGGTGAATCTTGTGCTCTCAATACTGACAAAACCGCTTGTATATATCATCACATATTTGATAAGATAAGCATAGAGTTGGCTTCAAAATTACAGAACATCACAATTTCCGACGTTCTTGACAAAAAGTATACAGTATAAAAGTCTTGGCTTCATACGATTGCCATAATCTATATTTTATTGACAAAGGAGGATATTGAATGCTAAGCATTTCAAAACTTTCATTTCCCGGATTGGGAATAGGCGAATTTTCGGTCAACAGCGAAGCTTTCACGCTCTTCGGTGTTCCGATTGCGTGGTATGCGCTAATAATCACCTGCGGAATGATCGCCGCAGTTACCTATACCGTATTCAGAGCCGCAAAAATCGGCATAATACTCGATGATGTTCTTGACTTTGTAATTTTCACTATTCCTATAGGAATTATTGGAGCAAGGCTTTATTACGTTTTGGCGGAAATTGAGCATTATCATTCGTTAGCCGATGTTTTCAACGTAAGAGAAGGCGGTCTTGCGATTTACGGCGGTATAATTACGGGCGCTATTACCGTATTTACGGTAGCTTATATCAAAAAAATCAATTTCTTTGCGTTTGCGGATTGCTGCACTCCCGGAATAATACTCGCTCAGGCTATCGGCAGATGGGGTAACTTTATGAACGGCGAGGCATTTGGCTCGGAAACCGATATTTTCTGCCGCATGGGCGTATCTAACTCTATAACATATTATAATACGATTTACGTACACCCCACGTTCCTCTACGAATCCCTGTGGAACATCCTCGGCTTTATTCTCATCAATATCTTCTACAAGCACAAAAAGTACGACGGTCAGATATTCCTTATGGTGTTTGGCTGGTACGGACTTGGCAGAATGTTCATCGAGGGACTTCGCGCAGATAGCTTGTATACGAATTTGTTTGGTCTTGAATTCAGAACGTCACAGGTTCTTGCGGCGGTTATATTTGCCGTTTGTCTGTCGCTCCTTATCTATTTCCAGATCAAAAAGCCGAATAAGCCTCTTTACGTTAAACCTAAAAAGGAAACAAAAAGTAAAAAATAATCGAAGGTATCTTATGAATAATATTATTGACGGTAAGCTCGTTTCAGCATCTGTGAGAGCATCCGTAAAGGAAGAAGCGGCAAAGCTCAAGGAAGAGGGAATTAATCCCTCTCTTGCCGTTATTCTCGTCGGAAACGATACCGCATCATCCGTATACGTAAAAAACAAGCAGAAGGCTTGTATTGAGACCGGAATAGTTCCGATTCAGATAAATATGCCCGAGGAAACCGCAGAGGACGAGTTGCTCGCTAAAATAGACGAGCTTAATAACGATGACGGCATTCACGGAATTCTCGTTCAGCTCCCGCTGCCCAAGCACATAAGCGAAAAGAAGGTTATTGAGAGAATTTCTCCCAAAAAAGATGTCGATGCGTTTACGCACGAAAGCGTTGGAAGAATAGTTGAAGGGAAGTATTCGTTCCTGCCTTGCACTCCCGCCGGAATTATGAAGCTCCTTGAATACTATAAAGTCGATATTCAGGGGAAGGAATGCGTAATAATCGGCAGAAGCAATATAGTAGGTAAGCCTATGGCGCTTCTTATGCTTAATGCGAGCGGAACGGTCACGGTATGTCATTCTAAAACAAAGAATCTTGCAGAGGTGACAAAAAGAGCCGATATCCTTGTCGTTGCAATTGGAAAAGCCGAATTCGTAACCTCCGATATGGTTAAAGAGGGCGCCGTTGTTATCGACGTCGGTATCAACCGTATGCCCGACGGAAAGCTTAAGGGTGACGTTGAGTTTGAGGGCGTATCAAAAATCGCATCGCTTATAACTCCCGTTCCCGGAGGTGTAGGTCCTATGACGATTTCAATGCTTATGCAAAATACGGTTTTTGCTGCAAAAAACAGTTCAAAAGCCTGAAAACAAGTACCGTTGTGCAGCTTTTGAAAAACTTTTTAATAATTTTGTAAAAAACATATTGACAAAAAGAGTTTTATCCTATATAATATTTAGGTAAATTATGAGATTATTATCTCTTTGCAAAGCGAAGGGAGGGGAAATAGAGATGGCAGAGATTAGAGTAAAAGAGAATGAGACTCTTGACAGCGCGCTTCGTCGTTTTAAGAGACAGTGCGTTAAGTCCGGTGTTCTTTCTGAGCTCCGTAAGAGAGAGCATTATGAGAAGCCCAGCGTAAAGCGCAAGAAGAAGTCTGAGGCTGCAAGAAAGCGCAAGTATAAGTAATTTATCGCTTTTATAAGATATAAAGGGCGAGGAACATTGTGTCCTCGCCCTTTATTTATTACTTTGTTTATAAAGCCTATCACTCTAATAAATACTATACTTCATATTCTTTTAAAATATTTTTCACATATTCACGAGGCGTGACATTCATTTTTTTCTTAAAGGCATAGCTAAAATATGATTGTGATGAGAAACCGCATTCATAAGCGATATCTGTAAGAGTAAGATCTGTTGACGTTAGCATTTCAATTGACTTTTTGATTTTTTGTCCTTC
The DNA here is from genome assembly GCA_015064665.1 of Oscillospiraceae bacterium. The sequence goes on along the minus strand of SVRU01000043.1, from coordinate 18,084 downwards.
AATATATTCTCTCAATGTTCTACCGGTAGATGCCTTAAAAAGCTTGTGAAAATACACCGGACTGAAATTAGCCTTCTTGGCTAAAACTTCAAGTTTTAGATCGGCTGTCAAATTGCCGTTAATATACTCAATAATTTTATTGATCGTCGTATGGTTATTTTGTTTTGGAGTATGCTTGGCATTCAAAAGCAAACTATGCTTATTTAACGCATATATAAGTCTTAATATAAGACTTTGAAGAATAATTTCACTCTCCGGATTTGAAGCGTTGTAATGATTACACATCTGAATAAATATCTCTCGGATTTCTGATGGATTTTCTATTTCTATGTAATCAGGAAAAAAAGAAAGCAGATCAAACAGCTTTCCTTCGTTCAGTATCATATGGATGTAATAACACTTAAACGGAAGTTTCGTATGACGAAGTTGCCCCGGCTTTGCACAAATAACCACATTTTCAAGAATGGTATGCTGCGAATCGTCAATATACGATATACCACCACTCTCAACGGGAAGCTCAATTTCAAACATTGTCGTCTTTCTGTTCTTGGAAACAGTTTTATTATTCATCGCAATCTGAGCATTATATATTCCTATTGATACGATATTGGGTAAAATTATCTGTTTCATAATCCTCCTAAAGATAAGATATATAATAAAAATGCAAATTTAATGATATTTTAATGTTAAGAAATATTATATAATAAAAACATAAAAAAGTCAATAGGAGAGGCTAACGTGAAAATAACAGACATAAAAATTTTTGTAGTAGACTGTTTTCGCACTAATTGGGTGTTTGTAAAAGTATATACAGATGAAGGCATAACCGGGGTTGGCGAGGGTACGCTTGAGTACAAGGAAAAAGCCCTCGTAGGAGCAATTGAGCATATAAAAAGCTATCTCTTGGGTAAAGATCCAAGACATATAGAAAAGCACTACCATGACATATACCGAGATGCTTACTGGAGAGGAGGAGCAGTCCTTACGAGCGCTTTATCAGCGGTTGAAATGGCTCTTTGGGATATTCTCGGAAAGTCGCTCGGAGTACCGATTTACCAGCTTCTTGGAGGCAAGGTTAACGAAGAATGCCGCATTTACGTTAACGGTTGGTTCGCAGGAGCAAAAGAACCGGAGGAATTCGCCGAAAAGGCAAAAGAAGCGGTTAAACGCGGCGTTACTGCTATGAAATGGGATCCTTTTGGTAAAAATTATCTGCAAATATCCAACGCTGAGCTTGATAAATCCTTGCGTTGTATCGCCGCGGTTCGCGAAGCGGTTGGAGATTCGGTAGACCTGCTTATAGAGGCTCACGGACGTTTTGATGTTCCTACGGGCATAAAGATAGCTCGGGAAATTTCACAATTTAAGCCTATGTTTTTAGAGGAGCCCGTGCCTCCGAACAACTTAGAAGCGTTGGAGGCCGTTAGAGCAAAATCTCCGGTAGCTATTTCCGCAGGCGAAAGATTATATACGAGATTTGACTACAACGAGTTGTTCAGAAAAAGAGCTTGTGACTATATTCAGCCCGACGTTTCACACGCAGGAGGAATCATGGAGCTCAAAAAAATTGCTGCCATAGCCGAAGCCAATTATATACCATTTGCGCCTCATAATCCCTCAGGTCCAATAGCGAATGCCGCTACACTTCAGCTGGCGGCATGTTGTCCCAATTTCTGCATTCTTGAGATAATGTACAGCGACGTGAAATGGCGTAAAGATGTAACTAACGAAGAACTTACTTACAAAAACGGATACATCAAAATACCTGATAAGCCCGGACTCGGCATTGATATCAACGAGGACGAATGTCTTAAGCATCCTTACATTGAACATAATCTACGTCATTACACCGGAGCTCTTACCGATATCAGACCGGCAAAAACCGAATTTTATTTTTAAGGAGAAAATTATGAAGACAGTTCTCGTTACCGGAGCTTGTATCAATACCGGAGTAGATATTGTAGAAAAATTCGCCTCAGAAGGCTATAACGTTATATTCACCGGCAGAAAAGCGGAAAGCGTACAAGAAGCCGAAGAAACATACAGACAGAAGTTTCCCAACGTAAAAATAATAGGTTATACTTTAGAATCCCTCATTAGCGCAACCGAAATAAATGAAAAAGCAGTATCCGATATGTTTGATGATCTCGACTCCAAAGGTCTTATTATTAATACGCTTGTTCTCAATGCTGCGGATCAAGGTCTTGAGCAGAAAGTATTTGAATTTTCAATAAGCGATTTTCAAAAGGTTATAAACACAAATATTATATGGAATTACTGCATCTGTGAGCATGCCGCGAAAAGAATGAAGAAAAATGGTGGAGGAAATATCATTTTTATAAATTCCAACACGGCTTATAGAGCTATTCCGGATAGAATTGCATATATTGCATCAAAAGGCGGACAACTCGGAATGATGAGAGCTATGGCGCTTGATTTGGGTAAGTATAACATTCGTGTAAATGCTGTTCTCCCGGGAATGATAAAGACAGACAGATGGGACAAGAATCCTGATTTTTATAACAACGTACCGTCAAGATTTACCCCCATAGGTGACGTTGCGGTAGGCAAGGATATCGCAGACGCCGCATGGTATTTTGCAGAGCTTGCAAGAAACACGACCGGAGCTGAGCTTGTGGTTGACGGAGGAAATAATATTCAACTCTATCCAATAATAAATAAGGAGATAAAGAATGACGTTTAATATCAAAGATTTTGGAGCCGTCGGCGACGGAAAAACTATAAACACCATAGCTATTCAGAGCGCAATAGACGCCTGTTATTCAAATGGAGGAGGAACTGTGCTTGTAGAAGGCGGCGTCTATATGTTTGGCAGCATAGTTATGAAATCGAATATAAATCTTCATATAGAATCAAACGCAACGCTTCTTGGTTCTCCGAGATGTGCGGATTACCCCGAAAGAGCAAACGTGAAGCACGTAAAATCCGAGCTTTTGCCCAGAGGCAGAAACGCATGCTACATATATGCCGAGGAAAGCGAAAACATATCTATCACCGGTATGGGTATCATTGATTGTAACGGCTCTGAATTCGTTCGTATCAGAACCCCCGAAAAAGATTGGAAGTACGAGCGCATTGATAAAAATACGCCTCCTCGCGTTGTATTTTTTACCGGATGTCGAAATGTAAGAATTGAAGATATTTCAATGATAAATCAGCCTGCGGGGTGGTCGTACTGGATAAGTGATTGCGATTACGTCAAAATTGACGGAATAAAAATCATTGCCGACGTTGAGTTTCCCAATAACGACGGAATCCACGTCAACTCTTCGCGTAACGTTACAATTTCCAACTGTGATATCACTTGCGGTGACGATTGCATTGTGATAAGAGCAAATAACGTTTCGTTGGCTGAAAACAAAATATGCGAGCGTGTTACTGTAACGAACTGCAATCTCACGAGCTATGCCAGCGGAATAAGAGTAGGCTGGATGAATGACGGCGTTATCAAAAACTGTACATTCTCAAATCTTGTTATGACTGATACCTCTGTTGGCATCGCAATAATTATGCCTTACATGAAATTCAATCCCGACCTTCTTTACACGTTTGATATAGGAAGAGAGGCTACGCTTATAGAAAACCTTTCCTTCAATAATATCATAATGGACAACAATTTCGGTCCTCCCATAAAAATAGAAATAGCGGATAATCCCGATACAATGATAAATGCCGTGAAAAATATTTATTTCTCGGAAATTCATGCAAAAAGTCCTGCGGGAATTTATATCGTAGGCAGGTCTGAGGATCCCATAACAAACGTAAGATTTTCAAGCTGTACCTTCGAGCTTATAAATTATTCCGTTTTTGGAAACAGATTCTTCCACGGCGGACAGAGTCAGGCAAAAAATCATGGTACATATCCTAATATTACGCACTGTAAGGGTGTTTTATTAAATAACGTTGAGTTTATATAAACTATCGAAAAGCTGCGCTCAATATCAGAGCTGCGGCTTTTTCTTATTTTTCCGTTTTTAACTTTATTTTCAAAGGATAAATCAAAGTATCTTCCAAAAAATAATACAAAACCAATTAAGAGGTAAGTATGAAAATAAAGTATGTGTCAATGATTTTAATTGCTGCAATCCTTTTCAATTTTACGGCGGTTTGCGCATTTGCCAATGACGAGGGCATCAGCTGGTATATTAAAAGAGCCGGTAACAAACAACCTCAGCTTCCCCGTGAGCACAGTATAATAGAAAAATATAACGGGTTTTATTTAGATAAAAAGCTTGACGACAATTCCGAAACAAAACGAATATATCTGACCTTTGATGCGGGATACGAGAACGGAAATATCGAAAAAATACTGAACACACTTAAGGAAAAAAACGTTCCTGCCGCATTTTTCGTTCTTGATCACATTATAAATAAAAATACCGATTTGGTAGTCCGTATGGCAAACGAAGGTCATTTGGTATGCAATCACACTAAGAATCATAAAAACTTAAGCGGTGAGTCTAAGGAAAAGATAACCGAAAACGTCAAGGGGCTTGAGGAAAATTATGAAAGGATTACAGGTCTCAAGATGTCAAAGTATTTTCGTTTTCCCGAGGGAAGATATAGCGAAAAGGCGATTTCAGTTATAAATGAGCTTGGATACAAAACTATATTCTGGAGCTTCGGATACGCCGATTGGGACGATAAAAATCAACCCGATGCGGAAAAGTCAAAAGCAAAAATTCTCGAAAACACCCATAATGGTGAAGTAATTCTTTTGCATCCAACATCTCGTACGAATGCAGAAATTTTACCGTCACTTATAGACGAATGGCGAAACATGGGTTATAGCTTCGGTACACTTGATGAGCTTGTAAGATGAAGCGTTTATTTTGGCGGCTGATAACGTAAAATAAAAGTAAACTGTACCGTAATACAAAAAAGTGAGAGCATTTCGGCAATTTGAACCGAATTGTCCTCACTTTTTCAATTATTTTAAATATCGTATGATATTCCGTTTCTTTTTTTAATTTCTTCAATACGTTCCTTTTCGGTAACGTCATCCTTCATTATAGCTTCCTCGCTAGAAGCTTCAGGTCTCTCGTCAGGATGCTCATCAAGATAAGGGTCTATCATATACTGCTTGATTTTCGGATATGCCGCATACACCTTCATATACGCAAACATAGAAAACAGAACCGCAAGAGGAGCGGCTACGGCAAACGGAACGAGAATTCCGCCCGTACCGAAGAGAAGAAGCAATTCGAGAATAATGCCAAGAACAATACCTAAAAGCGCCAAAATGTTTCTCTTAAAGCCGAGAAGCGCAAATATCAAGGAATTCTTGAGCATTTTAAACACAGAAAGCTTGAACGTCACCATTTGCACATACATATAGTAACGCATAAAGAAGTAAAGTATAAACAGAACTACGTTGCTCCAGAACATCATCGATCCGAGGAAGTCGGACGTAGATGAAATAAGCGAATACAGGTTCCACGAGAGAACCGCAATTATAGCGCCGTCAATAGCTCCAAAGGGAAGCGCTTGCTTGTAATTGCGCTTAACCGCATACCAGAAGTCATGCCACGTAAACACAGGCTCACCCATAACCATATTTCTTATAATGTACGCCGTACCGACGTTTACAAGACCGAAGGTCAAGAGCGAAAGCGCGCCAAGCCCGTAAAAGACGTAATTTAACGCGGTATTCGCAAGTTGCTGATGCTGCAATCCCTCAATGGCGTAAACACTCATTTCGTAAGGCGTGACATCACCGTCGGCATACATCAATCCGCTCAAATTTTGAAACAGATCCGAGAACGGAAGGAAGTACGGAGTTTTAAAATATCCAGAAAGATTGATTATAAGAAAAATCAAAGGGAAGTTTCCGAGCACCATAAATATGTTTACGGAAACGAGCTTATTGAAATTTGCAAAATAGGATAAGAAGAATTTTTTAAATCCGGGAGCAAGCTCGGCTCTGTTCTTGCTTATGCCTTTGCCTTCCTTTTCCAAGTTAATCAGTCGGAAGCGTTTTGGTTTCTTATTGTTTTTATCCACAGAAAAGCTCCATAAATGGTATTTATAAAATATTTTAACATATATATAATATCACAAAAAAAGAGCAAATACAATAAATTTTTCAAAAAGTTTATTCTTTTTTAAAAATATAATTTTATATGCGTAATATTGCGGGATACAAAAAAATAGAATATAATTACAAAGTTTAATATACGAAGGAGCAAAATAATGAAAAAAACATTATCAGTATTACTTATTACAATAATCTTTTTATTGTCCGGAACAAGCGTTTTTGCCAAAAACGATACTAATTCTAAGGCAGAAAGCAACAATTTGTTTGGAGATGTAGCCGCAAAATCCGCAGTACTTATGGAAGCCGAAACGGGTGAGGTTATCTATTCCAAGAATGAAAGCGAAGCGTATTCACCCGCATCGGTAACTAAAATAATGACTCTGCTGCTTTCTGCGGAAGCACTTGACACGGGTAGCTTTAATCTTGATGAAAAGGTTAAAATTTCATCTTACGCCGCCTCTATGGGCGGAAGTCAGGTTTTTCTCGAGGAGGGAGAAGAGATATGCGTTGAGGAGTTAATCAAGTGCGCAGTCATCGCCAGCGCAAACGATGCGGCGGTTGCACTCGCAGAGCTTGTTTCGGGAAGCGAGGAGGCATTTGTCAATAAAATGAACCGCCGCGCTAAAGAGCTCGGAATGAATAGCACCAATTTTGAAAACGTAACAGGACTTGACGACACTACGGAAAATCACGTTACATCCGCACTTGATATAGCGATAATGTCTCGAGAGCTTATCAAGCACGATATAATTCTTAAATATAGCTCTCTATGGCAGGATACGATACGCGGCGGTGAATTTACACTTACGAACACAAACAGACTCGTGAGATTTTACGATGGCTGTAACGGTCTGAAAACAGGATCTACGGATAAAGCGGGTTACTGTGTCAGCGCTACCGCAAAGCGCGGCGATATGCAGCTTATAGCAGTTATAATGGGCGCAGAAACTCGTGACATAAGAAATGAAATAGCAAGAAAAATGCTTGATTTTGGCTTTGCGAACTATACATTATATAAAGAATCTGAAGCGGCGCTTGAAAGCGTACCGGTAACCTTTGGCAAAAAGGACAGCTGTACACTCTATGAGGGGGGCTTTAAGTGCCTTGTAAAAAAGGCAGACTTCTCAAAAATAGAGAAAGGCTACAGTATTCCGGAAAAATTAAGAGCTGAAGTTACAGCCTACAATCACGTAGGAAGGGTCGAATATTTTTTAGACGGCAAAAAAATAGGCGAAGCGCCCATTTACACAAAGGAAAGTATAGAAAAAATCGGATTTCTCGGGGTTTGGAAGAAGGTTATTGAAGGAATTTTTATTTGCGAGAAATAATCGAATAAAAGCTTTTTTTAACACGACGTAGCATAAGTAAACAATAGTGTTATTTCTCTTTGAAAAAAATGTCATAAAAGCAAATATTTTTTCGTTAAATACTTGAAAAATCTCTCCGTGTATTGTATAATTATTTGTAATTAAAATATTTTTCAGTAATGACGGAGGTATAAAAATGTCATTAAAGCTTAACGACAAATTTTTGAACGGATTTGTTTCATCTGACGAATTGGCTTCGGTTGCGGCTGAAGCTAAGTCCGCATACGAGCTTGTTAAGAGCGGTAAAGGAGAAGGAAACGACTTTTTGGGTTGGGTAAAGCTTCCCGAAAATTACGATAAGGAAGAATTTGTACGCATTAAAAGCGCTGCCGAAAGAATTAAGAAAAATTCGGATATACTTGTAGTTATAGGTATCGGCGGCTCATATCTTGGCGCGAGAGCCGCAATAGAATTCGTTAAGAGCCCTCTTTATAATAATCTTAAAAAGGATACTCCCGATATCTATTTTGCGGGTAATAATATTTCCACTACCGCTCTTACCGAGATTCTCTCCATCTGCGAGGGAAAAGATATATCTGTAAACGTTATATCAAAGTCCGGAACTACGACGGAGCCTGCTGTTGCTTTCAGAGTTTTCAAGCAGCTTCTTATAGATAAATACGGTGAAGAGGGCGCTCGAGAGCGTATCTTTGTAACTACAGATAAGTGCCGCGGAACTCTTAAGCAGTTCTCCGATGAGGCCGGATACGAGACCTTTGTAGTTCCTGATGACGTAGGCGGCAGATACTCGGTTCTTACCGCAGTGGGACTTCTTCCTATCGCTTGCGCGGGAATCGACATTGACGCTATGATGAATGGCGCTCGTACCGCTATGACCGATTATGCTTCGGGTGATCTTAACGAGAACGACGCTGTAAAATACGCGGCTATCAGAAACATACTCGCTCGCGGCGGTAAGGTTACGGAAATTCTCGTTGGATACGAGCCTTATATGCTTATGCTCAACGAGTGGTGGAAGCAGCTTTACGGAGAGAGTGAGGGCAAGGATAACAAGGGAATTTTCCCCGCATCAGTTGTCTTCTCAACCGATCTGCACTCTCTCGGTCAGTACGTTCAAGAGGGACAGAGAAACCTCTTTGAGACGGTTATTAACGTAAAGAATCCCGGCGCAAAGTTTGTTATTCCTACAGACCCCGCTAACGTTGACGGACTTAACTTTATTTCCGGTAAAGAGCTTGATTACGTAAACAAGACCGCTATGCTCGCAACTCTTATCGCGCATAACGACGGCGGAGTTCCCAATATTCTCATTGAGCTTGATGACAGAAGCGCATATACCTTCGGTTATCTCGTGTACTTCTTCGAGCTTGCGTGCGCGGTTTCCGGTTACATGCTTGGAGTTAATCCCTTCAATCAGCCCGGTGTTGAAGCGTACAAAAAGAATATGTTCGCTCTTCTCGGCAAGCCCGGTTACGAGGATATGAAAAAGGAGCTTGAGGCAAGAATTTCCGAAAACTGACAGTTTTTTGAATATTCAAGCTATAAAAACAAAAAAGCGTTGATGCTTTGAATATTTATTCGCATATTTTGCAAAAAAAAATTAGTAAAAACATCAAAAAACTCTTGCAATTTGCTCTTAAATAGTGTATCATATATACAAGAGGATTATCTTAATCCTAAACAAAGGAGGATTTCAAAAATGATTAAATTATTTATCGGCGCAAAAGGTTCAGGAAAGACCAAAACTCTCATCGAGCTTGTAAACAACGCTGCAGCTTCTTCGAACGGCTCTGTTGTTTGCATCGAGAAGGGTGATAAGCTCAGATTCGATATAACCTCTAAGGCGCGCCTTATTGATACAGATGCTTACAATATTAAGGATGCTGAGAAGCTTACCGGCTTTATCGCTGGTATTCTTGCTTCAAACAGCGATATCACTGATATCTTTGTAGATTCTTCTCTTAAGATCTGCGGAAATGACGTTGCCGCATTCGAAGCTCTTCTCAAGGACCTTGAGCCCATCGTGACCGATGTTAACCTTGTTATGACGGTTTCTATCGCTACAGAGGCTTGTCCCGACACAATTAAGGCTTATACCTGATAGATAAAATTACATAAAAACGGAGTGCGTTTCCTTTTTGATTCTGCGCTCCGTTTTTATTTTTTCGATTTTTATCCTTAAAAATCTATGATTTAACACAAATGTTTTTTTCGCATAGAATGTACTGAGGTAGAAATTACCTTAAAAAATCAGATTATACGATATATAATCGAGGGAGAAGTTGCAATGACAGATCACAGAAATACATCTTCGGGTATGTGCCAGGACGGGCGCGGAACAGTTTGCATTGATACGCAGCGTGTCCTTGATTCCTGCCGTGACAGAGATTGCTTTGAAAACACAAGAGTATATCTCACGTCATGCGGTGAAGAGATTCTCTCGGCTTCAACGAACGTAAGAGCGCGCTCGGCAAATATCCTATGGGCATACGTTGGAGTAAATGAAGTTCCTTTTAACTGCGGATTTTATCAGGTAAGCATTCGTTATTACATTCTCGTTGAACTCGAGGCGTGCGTTGGTATCGGACAGAGCCGTACCTTCAAGGGACTTGCGGTTCTTGAAAAGGATGTAGTACTTTACGGCGGCGAGGGAAATGTAACAACGTTCTCCTCAGACCCCGAAAACAGCTACTGCTCGATAAATGAAAATAACAGAGGAACCAATGCCCCCGTAGCAATAGTCGAAACGGTTGAGCCCTTAATTCTTTCTACAAAGGTTAAAGAAAAGGAATGCTGCACCTCCTGTTGCTATAACACAGAATGCGGACTTGAGCTTCCGAGCTGCGTTTGCGGTTGTCTTGACGGAGATATTTGCACAGGCAGTGATGCGCCAAGACTCTACATTTCGTTCGGTATTTTCTCGGTTATCCGCATAGTTCGTCCCGCACAGCTTCTGGTTCAGGCTTCGGACTACAGCGTACCCGATAAAGAATGCGTAGCAGCAAGCAACGACGAAAATCCTTGCTCGGTATTCAGCAATATGCCTTTCCCCACCTCAAGATTCCGCACAACTATGACCGCTACCGCCAATAACGATGGACAAAAGGGAAGAGGCTGCGGTTGTAATAAGTAACACGTAAGCTTTAATTTACCCTTTAATCCCGACAAAAAAGAGGCTACCTCAAACTTACGAGGCTGCCTCTTTGATTTTTACACTGTTTTTTAAAAATTGATTTAATTATTTATCTGTTTTGACGCATTATTTCATATGCAAACATAGTAGTGGCGGATGCAGCTGAAAGCGAAGCCTTGAACTCACGCCCGTAATCTATTTTTACAAGAATATCCGCAAGATCAAGCACAGCTCTTGATATACCTCTTTTTTCTCCGCCCACTATCAAAAGTATAGGCAAGGGAAGAGAACATTCTCCGAGAATATTATCGGTATTTTCCTCAGCGCAAACGATTTTATACCCATGCGATTTAAAGAGTTTAACAGCCTCAACGGGATCTGCTTGATACATCTCAAATAGCTCCGACGCTCCCGCCGAGCTTCTGCAAACGACACCTGCGGCGCTCATCCAATTTCGAGGCGGAAGAATTATTCCATCAGCTCCAACAGCATACAATGAACGAAGGGCATAACCGAAATTATAAGGATCCTCGATGCCTTGTATCATTGCGTAGAATCCCTTATCGAGAATTTTCGTATCGGGAGAAATTTCAGGAATCGTTCTTGCGCCGGTTATGGCAACTATGCCTCCGTGCGAAGTTCCGAGAGTGATACTTTCCAGTTCCTCATCAGAAGACTCGATCAGTTCAAAACCATATTTTGAAGAAACTGCCTTAAAATATCCTATCTCTTTTGATATTTTTGATATTTTATCCTTGCTAAAAAGTATTTTTTCTATTTTTCTGTCATTAGTACCGTTATCAATTGATTTGATTATTGCTCGTATTGAGGTCATGCCTTCAAAAACGGTAGAATCGCAAAATTTTCTTTCTTCTTTTTGCATTATATTGGAATGCCTTTCATATAGTTTACTATCAATGCAGCAACGGAGAATTTTTATGGATGATAGGTTTTACGGTAAGGAGCGCGCCGAAATTATTGCGGAATACGTCATTGAAACAGGTGATACGGTAAGAGGCGCGGCGGCTCATTTTGGAATGAGCAAAAGCACAGTACATAAGGATCTCGCATATAAGCTTAAATATTATAACGCTACGCTTTATAGAAGTGTAAAGGAAATATTAGAGCTTAACAAGTCCGAAAGACACCTAAGAGGTGGGGAAGCCACACGCAAAAAATACCAAAACAAAAGGGAATTAAAAAACAAACAAGCCTAATTACAAGAAAAGTGGGGAAGACTTCCCTGCTTTTTTTATATTTAAACCATTGCGCTTTTGTCCTACATTGATATCCTTATAATTGCTGCGACAAGTTGCTCACAGATATATCATTATTTATTATACTACAAAGCATTTGCTTTTTCAAGTAATTTTGCATTTATTTACGTAGATTCCCTTTATAGCTAACTTAGTCAATATATTATTTTATATAAAGTATACATATCTAATTTTTTTATTTTTCTTTATATTCTGTACGTAAACTTATACAAACTTAAAAGGAAATAAATGTCATATTTAAAGTATTAGTTAAATACAAAGGCATAATCCGAGGCAGAAAAAGAGGTTAAAACCTATTTTTGCTTCCCTTGATTATACAAAATATTAATTTTGTATAATTGGATGTACTGCGCTGCCCTGCGTGCGCTCTCTTTCCTTTTCTCGTATTTTCGAGTTTATCACATTCTTTTGCTTTTTTCAAGAAAAAGGGAGCAACTGGACAATTTTCGCAAAGTTTCCGCACGTAAGGGAAAAAGGCAATTTTTGCAAAGCTTCCTCTCTCGTCACCTCGCTTACTCTCCGCGGAGTGTTCGTCACGTTCGTCGTTCTCTCGGTGCTCCTCTTCTCTTCCCGGCCGAACTCCTCTTTTGTCGATTTTATTCCATTTGTCAAGGGACTCGACGTTAAGACCTTGACAAACGAAATCGTCAAAAAATAAAAGGAGTTCAACCATGAAGAAAAAAGATCGCCCTTTCGAGCACTTCCTCGACGAAATGTACGAATACGTTAATTCCCTCCGCTACGAGTATCAACTGAAGGAGCTTCGCGGAGAGTCCTATTCCGCCACCTTTTACCTCGGACAAATCGATGCAATAAATTACATCGTCCGAGTCGGTGCGCGGATATTCAAACGGACTCTCGCTGGCGAAGCTCCCACAGTTAGAGCGCTCTCTGACGAAGAGTGTGAAGCTATCGTGCAAGAGCAAAAGGCCTATTACAAAATCCACGGAAAAAAGGGTGCTCTTTGAGCCCCTTTTTTGATTTTGTAACAAGCCTTTAATCTCGGAATTTTATAATTGCCTTTTCCCTGCTCGCTCGCGCAAACGCTCGACTCGCTGTCGGGGCTTCCGCGCCCCTTCGGCGTCTGGGGACGTCGTGCTCGCCCCCCGTCCCCCGCGTTTTATTTTCCCTTTTTCTTTGTGCTTTCTTTTGGCATTTGGTAGTTTTCGCCGAGAGCTTCAAGCACCATTCTAACAATAAGTCTTAAATCTCGCCTTTGTAAAGGTAAGTTTGCGTTTTCTCCTGTATCCCAATCAGCAAAGCTATATATCTCAGTTGTGGCGGAATTGGTATGTTGCAAAGCTTCCTTTACCACATTAAAGCCTTTTTTTCGATACAGTTCGACCGCAAACGCCTTTCGCATTGCGTGAGGTGATACTCCCTCGAGGTCGAGCCCGGCACGCTTCCCGGCGAGCTTTATTCTTTGCCAAACGGCTTGCCTGCTCAAATGCTTCTCGGGTGTCTTGTATGACGGAAAAATGTATTTTCCGCGACGCCCTTGAAGCGATTTTCGCAAACTTTGCGATATGTTCGCAATCCCTTTTTTCCCGGTCTTTTCAGCAACGTAGTGAAGCCCGTCCGGCTTCAAATCTTTCGATTTGAGCTTCACCACGTCACCGACTCGAAGCCCGGTTTCAAGGCTTACCCAGAGCGGAAGCCATTGCTCCGGGGTTAATGAAACCTTTAGTTTCTTTATCTCTTCGTCGGTCAAATACTTACTTTTCAAATCTTTCGCTTTTACTTTCCCAAAATGTAAAAAGTCACGCGTTAGGTGACGAGAGCTCGTTTTCCGTCTCGCGCTTCGCTTTTGCGAGGGCTCGCGCCCTTTGGAGCTCTATTTTTCCAAGACTTTCGGCGTTCTTTTGCTCCGTCCATCTGCGACTCGTCAGGTACGTATTGAAGAGAAAAACGTTGTTTTTCACTACGTCCCACTCGTCACCGAGTCCGTTGTCCTCGAGAAAATCCAAGAGCGAAGAATACTCCGTAATCCCCACGTCGCGTATGATTTTGAACGTGTTTTTAATTGCCTCGTTTACCTCGCCTCGCGTTAGCTCGACGAACTCAGCAAGGCAAAAACCGTTCAAATGTTCAATGAGATTCTCATCATATTGAGCTTTTTCGGGGTTGTCCTTGTGCGAGAAATAATTGTACATTCCGCGAATGCTTTTCAAGTCCTTTGGTATCGGTGTGTGCAATTCGTTTTGAACGAATTTTTTTGCATTGTTGAACGTGGTGGGTCCGTCCCAGCAAAGTATGATATGCCAATGCGGTTTTTTAGGCTCTCCTGTCGGGTTAATGTCCTTATCGTGATAAGGTGAGATTGCGCAGCGCAATCCGCTTATTTTGATTATGTCCCGCCAATCTTCCGGCGCGGAATCTTCGTAAACGATTGCAGTCCAAAATTTAGACTTTACCTCGTCTTTTTTTTCGGTCTTTTTATCAGCCATTTTTACACCCCCTTGCAAGCTCGGGAGCTTCGGCTGTTAACAGCAAACTGTCACCCTTGTTCAATGGTAACTTTCGGTTAAAGGGTGTCACCTCACGTGCCACCAAGTCCGATATGGAAAGAGCTTCATCGAAACTCAATCCGTCGAAGATCAATACGTAACCGGGATCCACACGAAGCATTGTAGCTGTGCTTAATTTTTCATTTTTTTGCGCTGCGGTAAATTCTGCTTTTTTCATTTTTTACTCCTTTTCTTCACTTGTCACAAGTCACTCATAGGGGAAACGTGTCGTAGTACGTTTCCCCCGTTTTTCGTTCCTTGCGCCTTTTTGTGAGAAAAGGAAAAGCGCGCTCGCAAAAGCTCGCGACTCGGCTTTGCGGTGTCTCAAAGCCTTAGGCTCGCTCGCGCAAACGCTCGACTCGCTGTCGGGGCTTCCGCGCCCCTTCGGCGTCTGGGGGCGTCGTGCTCGCCCCCCGTCCCCCGCGTTTTTTCTCTCGTTCGTGCTCTCGCTCGTTTTTTTGCCTTTTGTGGCTCGTTGTGCCCTCTGCCCTTATAAGTTCACAACGAAGAAACGCGCAGGCGGTTTGCACCTGTCCTCGCTCCGCGTGGGAAAGACCCTGCCGTCCCTTTCCCTGCTCCTCTCGCAGTAGCCCCCCACTGCGCTTGAAGAGAAGCAGACCTCTGCGGAGGTCTTATGCGCTTGCGAGCGCGGAGTGTCCCCCTCCCGTCCCCCAGGGGAGCGCGGTTCTGATCACATGGATTGCTTCCTCGATTTTCACTTTGGCAAAAAGAAAAGCCCCCTCCGGAGATGGCTCGGAGAGAGCTTTGAGCAGAATAGCCCGGCAACACACAAGATCCTCATCTGCTGCGAGGTTGGTCTGGGCTGAAGCCGACAGCTGCGGAAGCTTCGGACTTAACAGGTTGCCGGGGAACGAATGGTTGTAACACCTGATCGTCACCGCATTTGTATTCTACCATAAGCCCGAAGCTTTGTCAAGGCGAAAAGGGAAATTTGTGCTTTTTTCTTGAAAAAGCTCTGTTATCCCTCCCGCTTGTATATCCAATTAATCGGCGGAGCGCCTTACAAAATGTATTTTTTGTATGGTTGCTTCGGTAACTGTCGGTTCTATTCTCGTCGGCTCTGCGAGTCACCTTTCTTTATCTCGGAAGCAGTCAAACAAAAAAAGTAATTTTGTATAATTGGATATACTGCGCTGCCCTAACGCAAAGAGTGTCTACGATGCTAAAAACAGCGTGACGTTATCAACAGAACATTCACGCTAACCTGATGGAATAGTGATGTTGCCTCCGGCAGTAATGTTCACTGCGTGAATGCTGTTGCGCCTTTAGGTTAATGGGCAATCATCACATCAATGCGAACGTTTACGCGCAACATCATAATGCGTCGCATAACATCGGTCAAATAAGAAGAATAAAATTCATTTTTTATCACTTCACTTCCCTGCCATTTTTACCATTTAATATATTTTCTCTACACTTATTCCCCATTTCATCTCTTGATTGTTTATTTTTATAACGCTCTCCCCTACTATCAAACCCTTTCCACATTTATACGATTAATGGAATTAATGGAAATAATATTCATATTTTATTGCTTTTTTGTTTCTTATATGATATAATATAGTAGTTAAACAAAAAATAAGTTTTATTGGAGGATTTTTCACTATGAGAATGAGAGTTCTTACTCATACTAAAAAGGGTAAGCTTATCGCAATTGCGGATGAGGTTACTAAGCTTATTGAGGCTGACAAGGCTACGGATACTATTCCCGCAGCATATCCTTGCGACGGTGAAAGACTTGTAGTCATCGTTGCTACGGCAAAACCCAAAATGCCCGAGAGCTTTGGTCTTTTCGTGAGGTCACTTAAAAAAACTCTTGCAGCTAACGTTGCTTTCATCATTGACGGTACTCCCGAAAATGCGGAAAAAATTGTAGAAATGGCTAAAACGAACGATGCTAACGTTATAGGAGACAATATACTTTACGTCAACGGAGGACTTCCCTTCAAGTTTATGAAGAAGGTTTCGGCAGAGGAAATGAATTCTGTCAGAGAATGGGTTAAGTCTATCAGAACTTCAATGAAATAATTGAAAAAGAGGAAAACGCCCTTATAACGCGGTTTCCTCTTTTTCATTCTCAGCCTTATATTAAATATATTTGGCAAACTTAAACAGAGGTACTGCTTTACGCAATACCTCTGCTTTTTTACGTGCCGTAAACGACACTTAAATTAAAGTTGATTACTTGACAAATTCATTATATATTGCCTTAAGCGCTGTTATATAATCGTTTGAATCAACACCTACGATGATATTAAGCTCACACGAACCCTGGTCGATCATGCGAATATTAACGCCCGAATTTGCAAGAGCGGTAAATATTCTCGCAGCAGTTCCCTTCGCTTTTACCATACCGCGACCAACAATAGCGATAAGAGCAAGATTTTCTTCTACAAAGATATTTTCAGGATCAACGGCCTTACAAATACCGGCGGTAATCTCTCCGCGCTTTAAAGAAAGTTCCCTTGTAGAAACAACAACCGAAAGCGTGTCAATACCCGAAGGCAAATGCTCGAACGAAAGATTATTCTCCTCTATTACTTGAAGAACTCGTCTTCCAAATCCAAGCTCCGCATTCATCATATCCTTTTCTACAGTAATCGTCGAAAAGCCCGTTTTACCGGCAATACCCGTAATAATGTTTTCAGGAATATCGTCAGTGCTGGGCACTATCAAAGTTCCATTGTCGTCCGGTTTATTCGTATTTCTGATATTGATCGGTATTTTCGAATATCTTACAGGGAAAATGGCATCTTCATGAAGAACCGTCGCCCCCATGTAAGAAAGCTCACGAAGCTCCTTATAGGTAATCTTCTCTATAACCTTAGGATTGCTTATACATCTCGGATCTGCCATCAGGAAACCGGAAACATCCGTCCAGTTTTCATAAAGGGTCGCACGGGCAGCTCTTGCAACTATAGATCCCGTTATATCTGAGCCTCCGCGGCTGAACGTTTTAATCGTTCCATTCGGCATAGAACCATAAAATCCGGGAATAACGGCATATTTACATTTGGAAAGACACTCCGATAAAACATCGTTTGTTTTTTCGGAATCAAAGCTACCGTTTTCCTTGAAGAATATTACTTTTTTTGCATCAATGAAGCTAAAATCAAGATATTTTGCAAGAATTTTCGCATTGAGATATTCACCGCGGGATGCGATATAATCTCTACCCGAGTTATGCAGAAGAGATGCTTGAATTTTATTAAACGACTCGGTAAGGTCAAGATCAATACCGAGATCCTTAATAATGTCGTTATATCTCTTTTTTACCTCTTCAAATACCTCTGATATATCCTCTTCGTTGGATGCAAGCTCATAACACTTATAAAGAAGATCTGTTACCTTAGTGTCACTGCTCGATCTTTTACCGGGAGCAGAGGCGACAACGTATCTTCTTTCGGGCTCACTCTTAACAATTTCAGCAACCTTTCTGAATTGTTCAGCATCCGCGAGTGAGCTACCGCCAAATTTTAAAACCTTTAGACTCATTTTTTCCTCGCAATTTAGTAAACTAAAATTATTTATATTATATTATATGAAAAAGTCTATAATTTGTCAAGTAATTTTCGAATATTTAAATAAAATAAAATAAATTAAAAATATTTTCACTGTAACTACTTGACATTTATCAAAACTTCTGTTATAATATACGAGTCGTGTGGAGAGATGGCCGAGTTGGTCTAAGGCGCACGACTGGAAATCGTGTATACCCTAACCGGTATCATGGGTTCGAATCCCATTCTCTCCGCCATAA
>SVRU01000042.1 GCA_015064665.1 Oscillospiraceae bacterium | reverse complement strand
TCTAACATTCAAAAAATTGACCAAGCCGGAATTTTATATGTTGACAACGAAGGAACTTCTACAAATATCAATTATTATGAAGCTTATAAGAGCTGGTGTAAAAGCAAATCTGTTAAAAAGTCAAAGCTGAAATACATTTGTGATCGAACGAAATCAGATGGTTGGAAGATAACCTTTCATACCAATCCAAAAATCACATTTCATGCCGATCCAAGCCAAGAAGAATTGTGGATCAGCGTACTCAATAGCATGCATTTGCAAGGGTATAGCTCTTTTGATTTCGATTGATTTTGTATCAAAATTACAGTTATTACCCATAAAAGGGCGATAAAAAACAATGGTAAATGGATTCGTCAAGACCCCGGATTCCCTGACGCTCTTTTTAAAAGCGAAACTATGAAATAACAAAGTAAGGTGACAAGATGGAAAAATACACAGTTGACTTTTCAAAAGTTAAGTACTACATCGAAATCCACGAGGTATTAAAACGTGATTTGGATTTTCCCGACTATTATGGAGGAAACACCGACGCGTTATGGGATTGTCTTACAGATATGTTGGGCGATCCATCTTATATAGAGCTTTTTGCGTTTGAGGAAGTCCAAAAAAAATATAAAAGTGAGTGGGACAGTATTGTCAGAATTTTCAAAAAAGCTAAGCATGCATACAATGATAAGTACTCAAATTCATTTATCGTGATATTAGTTCATAATGATGGAACTCGTGAGGAAATAAAATAATTTTTAGACTCTAATCCCCTAAATCTTTTAGATATCATCGTTTTACCGTTACGAATGCTATAGAAGCAATTGCATTTCGATGTGATTCAAACACGTCGGTTCAAATCTAAACAAAAACGAGCGAAAATATATTTTTTATCGCCTCTTCACAAAAATACGGCATACTCAAATGAGTTGCCGTATTTTTCTTTTTTTGGCGGAGAAGAAAGGATTTTTCACACGGATCAGGGCTTCACGTTAGAATTATCAAGCTTTGCCTTTTTGGGAGTACAGCCGAAATGCTTTTTGTAAATTCTGCAAAAATAGCTTACGTCATCATAACCGCAAAGGCTTGCAATTTCACTTATTTGCTTATTCGTGTTTATTATCATGGTATTGGCTATCTTAAGACGGTAGCTGTTTACGTACTGAATAACGCTCATTTCCGTAACCTTTTTGAAGATACGGCAAAAATGAAACTTGCTGATACTGCAGACTTCGGCAAGCTCCTCAAGACTGATCGATTCAGCATATCTTTCCCTGATCATTTCAATTGCAGGCGCAATTATACTCTGATAATGAGCGGAATCGTCTGTTGGCTCACGTTCCTCGTTTCTTCCGCATCTTAAAAGCTGCGCGAAAAATTCAGCCATAAGCCCAAAAATAGCAAGACGGGTGGATTCATCTGAAATTTCATGCTCTTTCACAACCTTGGATAAAATGTTGAACATAACCCCATTTTGCTTATAGTAGTTTTTGAATGAAGTTCTGTTTTCGCAAACGAAATGGCGCAGATCCATATCCACGTTTTTCAGTCCGGAGAAAAAATCAAGCTCAACCATAAAAAGATGATACTTTCCCCTGTTTTCGCCTCCGTCATCAAGCGTTTGATGAAACTCGTAAGGGTTGACGACTACTATGTCACCGGCTGATACTTCTATCTTATCTGACTCTATCAGCAAAGTAGATTTCCCTTCGTAAAAACATTTTATCTCTATCGCCTCATGCAAAATACGTGCTGTATCGCTTTGATACTTAACAACAGACTCTTTATACGGGCGTATTGATATATGAAAAGGTTCGTTAAAAAAATATACGTTTGATTTCTTCATAATATCACCACATCTGCATTTGAATGTGCAAATTTATCCTAAAAAAGAGCAGACAAGCGAGTTGCCTGCTCTTTATAGACACTAGTAAAAACCGATTATCTTGCAGCCTTATCGTTTTCCATTCCGTACCATCTGCCCTCAAGGACTCTGTTGGTATCACCGGGAAGAAGATCCTTGTAGTTTTCAGCTACCTTGCGATATACGGAAGCATACTTTTCAATCCATTCCTTATCAAAGTGTTTGAACCAAGGAATAGAGAAGCAGTATCGGGTAAGAGAGAGGTCACAAGCTGCATCAAGCTCACGAACGTCACGGTCAGCAAACGCGATTCTCGTCGGCTTGCCTGTATGGAACACGTCGCAATCCTTGAAGAGTCTATGTGTGTGGAGGCAGAAGTTTGCACCCGCATGACAGCCAACGCCCTCTGCGCGAACAGCCTCAACAAAGCGCTCAACAGAAAGACCGCCAAGCTCCTCAGGTCTGTATCCAAAGTGAGGAGAATACCAGCCCGCCATGTTAGAGCCTTCCTCTTCGTTAGCTCTGATTACGATAATACCAGGTGTTCCCTCAACGAGATCGCAGAAATAGTTCATAGCGCGGCGGATCTCGGCACATCTTTCATCATAGTACTTAAGCTGAACGCGTGCAAGAGCAACGCAAAGCTGGTTAGCTCTTCCCTTAAGACCGCCCATAGGAAGACCGGTATAACCTTTAAGCTCCTCGTCATCAGTTATGTTCTCGGGATTGTTTCTGTCGTAATGAGCAAAAGCAATAGCTCTCTCGTGATACTTTTTCTCATTTGTAATAAGGATACCAAGTTCACCCGCAGCAAATGACTTTCCGCTCATCATAGACATAGCGCCAACGTCGCCGATTGTTCCAAGTCTTCTGCCCTTGTAAAGACCGCCTTGTGCATGCGATACGTCCTCAATAACCTTAATGTTATGTTTTTTAGCAAAAGCCATTATTCTGTCCATATCGCAAGGAAGACCCGAATAATGAACTACCATAATTGCCTTGGTCTTGGGGGAGATGCATCTTTCAAGATCATCGGGATCCATATTAAGATCCTCGCCAACGTTACAGAATACAGGGGTAGCACCAAAATTGAATGCAGAAGTAATGCTTGCCCAATAGGTCTTTGTGGGGCAGATTATCTCATCGCCTACACCAAGTCCGACAGCAAACATTGCAGCGTGCAAGGACATAGTTCCGTTACAGAATACAAGACCGTGTTTAGCACCGATCCATTCGCAAAATTCCTGTTCAAATTTTTCTGAAATATCGCTTCTTGAATAAGAGTTATCTCTTATAACCTGGAGAGCCGCCTGCTCATCCTCTTCACCGATTATAGGCCACTTAAAGAGCCATTTGTGTACGTCCTTCGGAATTGGTTCCTCAAATACCTTGGAACCGCCAAGAAGTGCAAGTTTTGACATATGTATATCTCCTTTTAAATTATAATCGTTACGTTGTTTGATTTCGAATTTATTTTATCACATAAATTAAATAAATTCAAATGATATATTGTTATTTTTTAGGATTTTTTTGCTTTTTTCATGCAGAAATTATCAATTTTTACCAACAAGATCCTCAAGCTTAAGAATTCTGATAGCGTTTTCGCGGACTATCTTGCGGTAATTTTTATCGCTGAGCTCTCCGCTCTCGCGCATTGAGGTCAAAAATTCGTCAAACGGAATCATAAAGCTATTAGAAGGCGAGCAGATATCGCAGGCGTACATAAGCTTATCAGAAAACTCCTCCATAAATCTTGCCGCATGCTCACGGTCACGCATCAATGCTCTGGAGCCGCTGTCGTTTGAGAGGTCTGCGTAAAGATTTTCGTATTCACGGAGAAGAACGGGAATTCTTCCGTTCTTTACAGGTCCTGTGGGATAAGAGCCAACGGGATTATCTCCTATTTCGCGCCAGAAGGACTGAGAGTGACCTATAATTTTAAGTTTGGGATGGGTTTTAAGAAGTTTTTCAAGCTTAGGAAGTCCAACCTCATCCATTATTCCGTACTCACCGTCTATCTTGGTGGACATATGTATGGTAACGGGAAGTCCAAGCTCCTGACAGTATCCGAAAAGATTCTGCATTTTAGGGTCGTCAATGGGTAAGTGGGTAGTAAGCTCGCCGAAGCCCTTTGCTCCGAGTGACATATAATGCTCAAGAAGACTGCCGAGATCGGAGTCAGGTGAATTTTTTATAGCTCTTGCATCTACATTACAAAACCAGGTAAATCTTTCGGGATGCTGATCAACCATGAACTTGCAGTTTTCGTTGGTCATTGTAAAGTTCAGCGCCTCAGGCGCTACGAGTGGCTGCAAAACACCAAGCTCGATATTCAGCAAATCATAAAAATGAATAAGATCCTCGGCAGTTGGCCAGGTTGTGCCGTTGCGAAATTTGGGCGTATACTGAGCAAACGCTGTGCCGTGCGCGTGCACGTCTATCTTTTTGATTGGTTCTAACATATTGCCTTACTCCTTAATATCATTTTTTTGAGGATGATTTTTCAACCATATCCTCAAGATTAAGTATTCTTATTGCATTTTCGCGTACAATCTTGCGGTAGTTTTTGTCACTAAGCTCGCTGCTCTCGCGCATTGACGTAAGGAACTCGTCAAACGGTATCATAAATGCATCAACGTTAGAGCATATATCGCAGGCATACATCAATTTATCGGAGAATTCCTCCATAAATTTTGCCGCGTGCTCACGGTCACGCATCAAGGATCTTGAGCCGCTGTCATTAGAAAGGTCTGCATAAAGATTCTCGTATCTTCTGAGAAGCTCGGGAACTCTTCCCTCCCGAACCTTTCCCGTAGGATAGTTACCTATAATTCTGCCGTCGCTTACGGGATTATCCCCCATCTCACGCCAGAATGCCTGTGAGTGACCGATTATTTTAAGCTTTGGGAAGGATTTGAGAAGCTTTTCAAGCTTCGGAAGTCCAAGCTCGTCAATTATTCCGTAATCTCCGTCATCAACCGTTGAGACGTGTATAGTGATTGGAAGATCAAGCTCCTGACAGTATCCGAAAAGATTTTGCATCTTGGGGTCATCAATGGGAAGATGGGTTGTAAGCTCCCCAAATCCCTTTGCGCCCATAGCCTTGTAATGCTCAAGAACGTATCCGAGATTACTGTCCGGTCTGTTATTGACAGCTCTTGCATCTACGTTGCAGAACCATATAAATCTTTCGGGATATTTTTGAACTGTGTAAATAACGTTTTCGTTTGAAATAGTGACAGGCTGAGCCTCGGGAGCAACGACCGGCTGAAGAATACCAAACTCAATATTCAATTTATCATACCAAGCAATAAGCTCCTCGGGAGAGATAAGCTTAGGTCCTCTCACCATGGGCGGAATAAACTGCTGAAATGCGTGTGCATGAGCATGCACATCAATCTTCTTTACAGACTCCATAATAACCTCCTCTACAGGAAAATATTTTTACAGTTTGAGAATTCTCACAGCGTTTTCACGGACGAGCTTACGGTAGTTCTCCTCGCTTATCTCGCCACTCTCGCGCATTGACGTAAGGAATTCATCAAAAGCAAACATAAACTTATCACGAGTTGAGCAAATATCGCAAGCATACATAATTCTGTCGGAGAATTCCTCTATGAATTTAGCGGCGTGCTCACGGTCGCGCATAAGAGCTCTTGAGCCGCTGTCGTTTGAAAATTCGCAATAAAGGTTAGGATATTTGCGCATAAGCTCGGGAATTTTTCCGTTCTTGACGGGTCCTGTAGGATATGAGCTATCCTTTGCATTGTCACCCATTTCGCACCAGAAGCGCTGTGAGTGACCGAATATTTTGAGATTAGGATAGGTTTTCAAGACCTTTTCAAGTCTTGGAAGACCGTAATCGTCAACAAGGCCGTAGGATCTTCCAACCTCGGTAGCGTAATGCATAGTTACGGCAAGTCCCATTTCGTTACAGAATCCGAAAAGGTTCATGGCTCTCGGGTCGTCAAGATAAATATTAGCGGTAACCTCGCCGACACTTCTTGCACCGCGGGCAACGTAATGCTCAAGGGCATATCCAAGGTCGGCATCGCTTGTGTTTGTGAAAGCTCTGGGGTCAACGCAGCAGCTCCAAACGAATCTGTCGGGGTGAAGAGTTGCAATATAGTTACATTCCTCGCTCGACACCGTACTGAGAAGACCTTCGGGTGCAGGCATCGGAAGAAGCACGCCCTTTTCAATATTAAGCTTATCGTAAAAATCTATAAGCTGTTCCGGGCTGAGCCAGCTGTATTCACTATGCTTTCTGCTGTGTCCCGGAGCAATGTCCGAGAATATAGAAGCATGAGCGTGTACGTCGATTTTTCTGATCTGTTCCATAAAAAGCTCCTTACGCGCGACGCGCGCTGTGTCATTGCGCTTTTATTTTAGCACAGATATTCGCCTTTTTCAACTACTTTTGTGCTTTTTTTTAGGATAATATTGCTCTTGGAATGAACTTTAAACAGAAGTCTATTGCGTTTTTTAAAAGAATATGCTATAATGTTTTCACTAAATTAAAGAACGCGAGGAATAAAAAATGCAAACGGTTTATTTCCCCTACGGAAAAGAAAAGCTTGATTACACCTTCGGTGAAAACCTTATATCCGTTCTTGGATCCTCGATTCATAACTACAAAACCGAGCTTTCGGAAACCGAAATCGTAAAAG
Source organism: Oscillospiraceae bacterium (assembly GCA_015064665.1). Next base: position 17,128 of record SVRU01000042.1, on the reverse strand, counting down.
CAGCTCTCGAAAACCCGATAAACTCCCCGAGGCTCTCAGATCTGGCAAAGGGAAAAAGCAATATTGTGATAATTGCAAGCGACCACACGCGACCCGTTCCGAGCAAAATCATAATGCCGCTTATGCTGGAGGAAATAAGACGAACAAATCCTGATGCAAAAATAACAATTTTGATCGCAACCGGCTGCCACAGAGCAACGAGAAAAGACGAGCTTATATCAAAATTCGGAGAAGAGATCGTTGAAAACGAAAATATATACGTACACGATTGCGACGAGGAAGATAAGCTTGTTAACATAGGCACTCTCCCGTCGGGCGAGCCTTGTATCATAAATTCGATTGCATACAACGCCGATCTTTTGGTTTCGGAGGGATTTATCGAGCCGCATTTCTTTGCGGGCTTCTCGGGAGGAAGAAAAAGCGTTCTTCCCGGAATTTCGGCAAGAAAAACCGTGCTTGGAAATCACTGCTTCGAATTTATAAGCCACCCCTCGTCAAGAACGGGAATACTTGACGGAAACCCTATTCACAATGATATGCTTTGGGCGGCAAACAAGGCAAAGCTTGCGTTTATCGTTAACGTTGTGCTGAATGCTAAAAAAGAGGTCATTTACGCTGTAGCGGGCGACACGGTCAAAGCGCATCTTAAAGGCACGGAATTTCTTTCAAAGCTTTGCGAGGTCAAATCCTGCCCTGCCGATATCGCGATATCCACGAACGGCGGATATCCTCTTGACCAGAACGTATATCAAGCGGTAAAGGGTATGACCGCGGCAGAAGCCACGGTAAAGGATGGGGGAGTAATTATAATGCTCGCAAAATCAGACGACGGAATAGGCGGCGACGACCTCTATCACCAACTTGCAGACGAAGAGGATATCTCAAAAACCATGAAAGCCTTTTCGCTTCAGAAGAGATGCGAAACGCTTCCCGACCAATGGCAAACGCAGATACTTCTCAGAATTCTGGAGAAGGTAAAGGTTATATACGTTTCCGAAATCCCCGACGAAACGGTGAAAAAGATGCACATGACCCCTGCACACTCAATTGAAGAGGCGCTGGAGATTGCAAAAAAAATGCTCGGAAAAGAAAATCCGACCGTCACGGCTATACCCGATGGCATATCCGTTATAGTGAAAAAAGGGTGAAAACAAAGAATATTTCACCGTTTTTATTCTCAAACTGTAATATTAACGCAGAAAAGAGCGGAGATTTCACAATTCTCCGCTCTTTTTGTGTATCCGGCGTTTCGGTCAATATCACTCAGGCTTGGTTTCAAGCTTTAGGGGATAATCTCCGAGCTTGTTTACCTTGAAGCCGTTTTTCTTATATTCCTCGTAATCAAAGGCTTCAAGCTCGTCAATTGCTAATTTGTGGAATTCATAGAAGTTATACCACCACTCGTATCCCGAGCCGAGCTCGGCATTCAGATAGGCGTCTGCTATATCGCATCCCATTTTGGGAGCGACGTAGAACGCGCCCATTGCAAGAACGTTGACACCGTTTCCCGTAATTGCTCGAAGTGCCGCGGGAACGCTTTCAACAACGCCCGCGTGAACGTGTGGGCATTTGCTTGCGGCAATGTGTATTCCCATACCCGTTCCGCAAAACAGAAGGGCTCTTTCAAACTCACCCTCGGATATCATCGCACCTGCTCTTAAGCCCACTCGGTGAAACATAAGGTCGGTGTTTTCGGGATCGGAATCCGCGCGGACTCCGACGTCGGTAATCTTCCAGCCCTTGTTTCTCAGATGCTCACAAACCGCCTCCTTGAGAGGATAGCCCGCAAAATCGGCACCAACTAAAATTTCTTTGTCTTTTACAAGTTTCATAGCGTTATACTCCATTCGTTTATTTTTTCTTTTACGTATTCACCGTTATACTTGATTTTTAGGTTTTCGTCTTTCTCTAATCGGAGACTTATCACGCCGTTTTCTCTTTTCCAAGCGACGCTTATCTTGCCGCATGCCGCCTCATAATTCAGCTTTACGTAATTTATTCCGTCAATGAAAATCGGTTCAAAAAGCAATTCAAGCTCTCCGCACCTCTCTTCATCCGGCTTTATACCGCCCAAGGTTTTTACCAGCCACGACATAAAATCGGAATACATATGGTGATTTTTAGAGTCGGAATTAGTATTAATATCCCACTTTTCCCAAAGAGTAGTTGCATCGCGGTCCATCCATTCCTTATAACCGGGATATCCTTCGGCTTTCAAGAGCTTAAGAGCATACTCCGAAAGACCGCACCTGGTAAGAGCGTGTAAGAGTCTTCGCATTCCAACCATTCCGCATTTCAAATGATAATTGTTTTGCTTCATTAGCTTTTCAAGCTGATTTTTGAGCGGGGCAAGGTCGTCGTAAATACCGTAATATATAAGCATCGCAACCGAGCATTGCTCGTTTATCCTACATAATCCCTCTCGGTCTATATATCTTTCCTTTACGGCGAGTTTTAAGTCCTCCGCCTGCTTTAGATACTCCTCTTCCCTGCCGCTATCGCAAAGCTTTGCCGCGAGAGCGGTCGTTTTGTAAAACGAGTACATAAGCACGGCATTTATAAATTCGACCTCAACAAGCTTTGCCTGTCCCGGCGCCGCCCAGTCGTCAAGACCGAAATCAACAAATCCTTTTTCATTTTTTCTTGTTTCGAGGTAATTTAAATATCTGTCAAAATATTCAAGGCTGTTTTTTAAAGGCTCGGCGTTTGCCGTGTGCAGATAAATTCTGTATGGAATTTCAAAGAGGATTCCGTCCGAAACAGGACCGTTGCCCCAATGATATCCCCATCCCGCAGTCGGTATAATTCCGGGAAGCTCACCGTTTTCCCTCATGGCATCCTTGATATCCCGATGCCACTTTTCAAGCAGTTTTTCGGTTTGGAAATTTGTGAGCATTTGCTCGCACGAGCTTTGCGCGTCGTTTGTCCAACCGAATTTTTCACGCGTAGGACAGTCGGTAAGCATGTAAAACATATTCGAGTACGACGACATAACTCCGGCTTGAAAAAGTCTGTTTACGTATTCATCGGAGCATTCAAATTCGGTGCGGCGTTTTACGTCTTGATGAACGAACACGGCGGATATATCAAGATTATCACAGTAATCCGTGCCGCTTGCTTCTATATATCTGAATCCGTGGTATGCAAATCTCGGCGACCACTCAATCGGCTCGCCCGACGAGGTGACCTTGTCCGTTTGGAAGCCCGACTCAAGATAATATTTATCCATTCCGTAATATGCGGGAAGATTATCTTCACCGACGCACTCGGAATAGCGAAGCGATATAACGTCGCCCTTTCTTCCTTTAACTTTAAGACGGACATATCCCGATATATTCTGACCGAAATCGTAAACACAGGTATTGTCATTGATTTTTACGGATTTTTTCGGTTTATAAACCTTATCCTCTCTTATCGGCTCGCATTCACACCTTCTGAACACTCCGGACGGTGCAGCGTTATCTTCAGTTGCATATCCCCAATCGGCATCAGAGTATTCGGGATTTATCCAATCCTCACCGATAATATTCGCATCGTAATACTCTCCCATACGGAGCTGATTGAAATATATCGGGCTCCTCGGATTGCATTTCCACGTGCCGTCGCTCACCAGAACGGTCTTGCCGTCTGTTTTAAGCTCGAATATGAATTTGGGATTATCTCTCCAGCTTGCTTCGTGAAATTTCCAGTTTGTAGGAATGGTTTCATTGTAAAATCCGTTGCCGCATATGACCGCAACGGTATTTTCCCCTTCTTTAAGAAGGTGTGATACGTCGTATTCGTTATACCACAGCGTCTTATTATAATTGCTCACGGGCGCGCAAAACAAATCCTCCGACATCCTTTTTCCGTTTAGATAGCAATATGCATATCCAAGTCCGCATATACAGAGCCTTGCGGTTTTGAATTCCTTCAAATTAAATTTTTTTCTGAACATCGGTGCGGTATTTTCGGTTTTGAATTCACTGCAAAAAGGTATGTCGGGCTTTATAAAAACGGCATTTTCAAAAACCATATTATTTCTCCTTGCACGGTAATTTTCTCAAAAATTCTTCCAGCTTTTCCGCCACTCTTTTATAACCGTTATCGTTAAGATGAACGCCGTCCGAATAGAAACGTTCTCTCAACTCGGTTATGTTTGAATCAAGTCCCGATTCCAAATATAAATCAAATACAGGAACCGAATAATGATCGCACACCTCTTTGACAGCACGAAGATATTCGCTGAATTTGTGACCTTTGTTTATGTATGCATACTCAGGTGATAAATCTCCTACAAAACGAGGAGGTGTCATAAAAACAATGTGCGCCTCGGGAAACCTTTTAATAAGCCTATCAAGCAGGATATGCATCGCGCCGAAAAAGCTATATTCGTTACGGTCATCAAAGCAACCCAGTTCGGCATCACCGTGCATATAATCGTTTATCGAACCGCAAACAACAATAACCTTGGCATCGTCAGCTATTTCGTCAACTCTTGAAATAAAATTCCTATCCCACTCCACGTGATTACCGTAGGTTTTTTTCTGACGAGCAATACGTGTTCCGCTCAAACCGTAATTTAAAGATTTAATACCTGTATTTGCGGCTAAAATCGCAGGATAACTGTTTTCGCGAGAAGATGCACCGACCCCCTCTGTAATAGAGTCACCGAGAAAAGCCGCCCTCAAATCCTTTAAATCCATAGCTGCTTATCAGTTGTTAAAAATGGTTTCAACGAGAGAATACGCAAACATACGGTTCATCTCTCTTGTTGGGTGGTTTATCTTGTTTGAAAGAAGTTCTGTTGTATTGATACCCGCATTATAAAGCGTTTTCCACTTTTTATAGCAGTCACAAACCACAACGTTTTTCTCTTTGCACAGCTTTATTGCCGATTCGATATAAAGGTCAAGGATTCCGCCCCTCTGCACATTAGCACATTTTTCCGCACAGCTTTTTATGACCGCGTCGGTTATATGAGGGCTGATTTCCGTGCAAGCCATATTAGGTGTCATGAATATGATTTCAGAGTTGTTTGATGCAAGCTTATCAAATATTTCGGATAATGCGTCGGTATAATTCTTTAAATTTTCAGCTCCGCGAGTGGCATCATTTAGCCCAAAGCAAACCACGGTAAGATCGGGATTGTGCTTCAGAACGAATTCGTCAATATTTTCTAGTCCGAACGGTGCGCTTGCTCCGCTCACCCCCGCATTGATAATATTAACCGGAACTTTCGGGCATAAAAATTCAAAAATTTCGGCAAAATACTTATGATAAGCAAAGCTTTTGTCAAATACCGTTTCAATTGAATTCTCGGTTTTCTTATAAACCTCGAAGCATCCTTGAGTTACGCTGTCACCGAGAAATGCTACAGTCACTCCGGGATTATGGTTATCATTCTGCTTTTTAACTATCTTTTCTACTATTCTCATATTACCTCTCTTGATTTTACATTTGCGATATGATATTATGTAATTACATTGTACCAAAGCATCCACAAAGCGACAAGTAAAGAATGAGTATAAAATATGGAGATTTGAGTATGAATATAAAGAATACCAACCTTTGTGAAAAAGCTAATCAAATCACACTGACCCTGCTTACATACGGACATGCAAAAATTTCGCCAAGGTGGAAGGGCGAATCAATAAACAGAACTTTTTCTTATCTCTACTACGTTCACAGGGGCGGTTGCGTTATTCAAAACAAAAACAAAACGCTGAAGCTGTCTAGCGGAAACTGGTATTTGATCCCTGCGGGTTATAATTTTGAATATTATTGCGAAGATCATATGGAGCATATTTATTTTCACATACAGCTCACAGGGCTTGACAGGCTTGATATACTTCGCCATTTAAAAGAACCGCTGACCGTCCGTGCAGAAAAAGTTCCCGATATTTTATTTAATCTTTTTGATAATTCCAATGATTTATTAAGTATACTGACGGTAAAGCGGTACATATATGAGGCTGTTCTTCAAATTCTGACAGTAAGCGGCATATCCATTGAAGAAACGTTTATTTCCGAATGTGTTTTCAATGCCGTAAAATACATTTCGGCAAATCTCTCTGCAAAATTAACTACAAGCGAAATAGCAACAAATTCATTCGTTTCAAAAAGCAAACTTACAAAGCAATTCAGAAAAGAGCTGTCAATGTCAATACAGGAATATTTGTATAGCGTTCTTCTGTCAGAGGCTTCGCACCTTATAATGAATACAAATCTTTCTTTTTTGGAAATCAGCGAACGGCTCGGATTTTCCGACCAGTTTTACTTCTCAAGAAGATTCAAGCAAAAATATGGACTTTCGCCTCGCGCTTACAGAAACAGAACAAGGAATCTGTAAGCAGTATCAACATAAAATATTTATTTAATTATTGAATAGAAAAAGAAGATTTTGCTGCTTAAAAAGCAAAATCTTCTTTTTCTATTTTGTTTAGCTTTGAAGCAAAACCTCGGCGCATTTGATGCCGTCAACCGCGGAGGATACTATTCCGCCGGTATAGCCCGCCCCTTCTCCGAGAGGATACAGACCTTTGATTGTAAGCGCTTCGTATTTTTCATCTCTTAAAACACGCACGGGTGAGGTGGTTCTCGTTTCAGGACCCGTGAGAACGGCATCATCCATATAGAATCCGGGCATCCACGCTTCAAAATCCTTGATTGATTCCCTAAGAGATTCTGTGACGAATGGCGGAAGATATTCTTCGGGGGAAATCGGCTCAACTCCGATAGGATAGCTAGGATTGACAGAGCCGAAGCCCGTCGCTTTGTTTTTATCTGCAAAATCGCGCATTGTGACTGCGGGAGCTTTGTATGCGGAGGTTAAAGAATACGCGGCTTTTTCAATTTTTCGCTGAAGCTCAAGACCCGCCAGCGCCGAGTCAGAAGCAAAATCCGTGGGAGTTACAGACACAAGAAACGCCGCGTTTGAGTTTTCTCCGTCTCGAAGATATTCACTCATTCCGTTCGTTACGATTCCGCCCTCCTCAGATGCGGCGGCAACCACCGTTCCGCCGGGACACATACAAAAGCTATACACGCTTCGCCCGTTTTTTAAATGAGTTACAAGCCTGTAGCTTGCCGTCTCTATATCTTTCGGTGCGGCACCGCCATATACAAGACGGTTGATATGCTCACGCGGATGCTCAATTCTGACTCCGATTCCAAATCCTTTGGCTTCCATCGGCACGGAATGCCTTTGAAGCATTGAAAAAACGTCGGTCGCGCTGTGACCCGTTGCAAGAATTACCTTATCCGCACGGATTTCATGAAGCTCCCCGTCTTTTTCGTATACGATTCCGTCAATCGCTGAATTTTTGATTTTTAAATCGGTGAGTCTTGCGGAAAAAACAAATTCACCACCCAGAGAAATAATTTTCTCTCTTATTTTCTTAACCATCTCCGAAAGCCTATCCGTGCCGAGATGCGCCGCAGACGAATAAAGTATCTCTTCATCAGCCCCCGCCTCGACGAATTCGGAAAGAACCTTCATTTTGTATTTATCGGGGGCGCCTGACTTTAGCTTACCGTCGGAATAGGTTCCCGCACCGCCCTCGCCAAACTGAACGTTACACTCGGTATCGAGAATCGAAAATTTGCGAAAAAGCTCGACCCTTTCGCGTCGCTCATCAACCGAAAGACCGCGTTCAATTACTGTCGGTCGCGCGCCGCCCTCGGCTAAAACCAACGCGGCAAAAAGACCGCACGGACCGCTTCCTACTACAATCGGACGGCTTGAAAGCGCGGATTTCGGAACGGAAAAGCAATACTCCTCGGCTAAGAAAACCTTTTTTCTCATCTTCAGAAGTCCTGCTTCCCTTTCGGAATCAAGCGAAAGTGCAACCGTCATTTTATACGCTATATCACTCTTGTCACCAAGATCAAGAGTCCTCTTTATTATCCTCAGTTCCTTGATTTCATCGGTTTTTACGGGAATATGCAACGCAACAGCCGCCTTGATATCCTCCTTGCTGTATCCGATAGGAACTCTGACATCGGTCTTTATCATAAAACTTCCTCTTAAATTTTGTGATTATATTTTAACATTATCAAGGAATTTTTGCAAGGGTAAATTTATTTTCGGTGAATATATTCACAATTTTTGCTAAAAATAACGCTAACAAACAAAAAAGGAGTTCTTATGAAGAAGACTATATTACTGTTATTAATACTTGCCGCGGCACTGACTTCATTCGTTTCCTGCGGCAGAGGCGCAGAGGAGGTTTCTGTTTTTTATTACACTTACAGTGACACCTACATCTCGGGTGTTCGTGCAGAAATGAACGAAATACTCAAAAAATCCGGACTGGATTACCACAACTACGATGCCAACAGCAATCAGACCACGCAAACCGAGCAAATCGATACCGCAATTTCAAAGGGCACGAAAATGCTCATCGTGAACGTTGTTGACACCGGCTCGGACGATGCCGCAAGAACGATTGTGGAAAAGGCAAAAGCGGCAAACGTTCCGCTTATTTTCTTTAACCGTTCGGTCAGCCAGAGCGTTGTGGAAAGCTATGACAAGTGCATTTTCGTAGGAACGGATTACGAAATGGCAGGACATATGCAGGGCAAGCTTATAGGCGAATACGTCCTTGAAAACTATAGTAAAATCGACCTTAACGGCGACGGAAAAATATCCTACTGCCTTTTTAAAGGTCAGCAAGGAAACGCCGAGGCAGAGGCAAGAACGCGCTATGCGGTGGAGGATGCAAACAAAATACTCGAAGAAAACGGAAAGCCGAAGCTTTATTTTTACGATCAGAGAAATCCTAACGGATATCTCGTCGACCAGGACGGAAACTGGTCTAATGCCGCGGCAAACAATCATATGAAAACTATTCTGTCGGCGTACAGCGAAGCCAATAAAAACATGGTAGAGCTGGTTATTGCAAATAACGACGAGATGGCGCTTGGCGCAATTGCCGCCCTTAACGAAGCGGGATACAATAAAAGCGGAGCTAAAACCATTCCCGTTTTCGGAGTAGACGCCACCGATGCCGCAAAGAACAAAATCAACGCCGGCGTTATGGCGGGAACGATAAAGCAGGATGCCGAGGGAATGGCAGAAGCAATAGTAACTATCGCAAACAATTTCATTGGCGGAAACGATATTTTTATGAATATCGATGACGAATACGCGGTTGGAAAATGGCGCGTAAATATTCCTTATTCTGCTTATACCGGTGACGATGCCGACTGAAAATAAAGCAAACTCCGCCGACTTTATCGTAATGGAAAGCATAAGCAAAAGTTTCCCGGGAGTTAAGGCTTTGGATAGAGTTTCGCTTACGCTGAAGCGCGGGGAGGTACACGCTCTTATGGGAGAGAACGGTGCCGGAAAATCAACTCTTATGAAATGCCTTTTCGGAGTTTATAAAAAAGATAGCGGCAAAATATTCCTTGAAGGTAAAGAGGTTGAATTTTCGGGCGCAAAGGACGCCCTTGATCACGGCGTGGCTATGGTTCATCAGGAACTGAATCAGGCATTGAAGCTTTCGGTCATGGACAATATGTGGCTTGGACGATTTCCTAAAATATCAAGGTTTTTACCTCTTACGAGTGAGAAAAAAAGCTACGAGATGACCAAAAAAATATTTGACGAGCTGAAAATCTCCACCGACCCGAGAGAAAAAATGAGCAGACTTTCGGTTTCAAAAAGGCAAATGGTGGAAATTGCGAAAGCAGTTTCCTGCAATGCGGGATTAATCGTTTTTGACGAGCCGACCTCGTCGCTTAACGACACCGAAGCAGAAAAGCTTTTTGAAATTATAGAAATGCTGAAAAAACGCGGTTGCGCAATAGTTTATATATCACACAAAATGGAGGAGATTCTGCGCATATCCGACGAGGTCACAATAATGCGCGACGGCAGGCACGTAGCAACAAAACCTGCCGATGAGCTGACTACCGACGAAATTATTAAGCTTATGGTCGGGCGCGAAATAAAGGAGCGCTATCCCGAAAAGCAAAACGATCCTCGGGATATTATGCTGACTGTAGAAAACCTGAGCGGAAAATACTCAAGGCTGAGCCGGGCAAGCTTTAATCTCAGGCGCGGTGAAATACTCGGCATAGCAGGTCTTGACGGCTCGGGAAGAACCGAGCTTTTAGAAACGCTTTTCGGCGTCCGCCGCAAATCAGAAGGTGTGATAAGACTTGAAGGCAAGGAAATATCCAACCGCACTCCTATAGAATCCATCAAAAACGGTTTTGCCCTTCTGACCGAGGAAAGACGGCAAAGCGGCATATTCGGCATTCTGTCAATAAGCCACAACGCTACGATATCCAGCATCAAAAAATATCGCACGGGTCCCCTGCTCTCCGACAAAAAGATAAACTCCGCAACAGATTGGTGCATATCGTCAATGCGAGTAAAAACTCCGTCAAACAAGGTTCGCATAGCATCTCTGTCAGGCGGAAATCAACAAAAGATTATACTCGGCAGATGGCTTCTGACCAAGCCGAAAATACTTTTGCTTGACGAACCGACAAGAGGTATTGACGTTGGAGCAAAATATGAAATATACAAGTTGATAATCGAGCTTGCAAAGTCTGACAAGGGAATAATTGTTGTTTCATCCGAGATGGCGGAACTCATGGGAATATGCGACAGAATAATCGTGATGTCGGGCGGAAGAGTCGCTGGAGAGCTCGATCGTAAAGAGCTTACGCAGGAAAAAATTATGCAGCTTGCATCAAAATTTGCTTAAAACCCGAAAGGATGCAACTTTAAATGTCAGATAATCAGACTAATAACAATAGAAACGATGCGTTTTACAGCAGAACGGCGGCTAAAATCAAAGCTCTGCCAAAAAATTTATACAGCCGTTTTTCGAATTTCAAAGATAAGGACACCGCAGAGAAATTTTCCATCGTTTCGGATTTCGTGCTTAACAACGCAATGTATATCATTATTATAACGGCAGTTATCGTAATAGCAATTATGGAGCCGCGTTTCGTTTCAACGGCATCTGTTGTCAATGTAATTTCGCTTACCGCGGCGAGATTACCCATTGCGCTTGGAATAGGCGGAGCGATAGTTCTTTCGGGAACCGATATTTCGGCAGGACGCGCGGTCGGTCTTACCGCGTGTATTGCCGCCTCGCTTTTGCAATCCTCTTCGTACGTAAACAAAATGTTCCCCGCCATAGATGCTTTGCCGATTCCGCTTGTTTTACTTGCGGTCATGGCAGCGGGCGCTCTGATAGGTCTTGTAAACGGATTTTTCGTAGCCAAATTCAAGCTTCATCCCTTTATCGTGACCCTGTCGACTCAGCTTATTTTATTCGGTATAGTTCTTCTGTATCTGCAGATAGGGGATAACGGCGGACAGACTCTTTCGGGTCTTGACCCCTCCTACGTGAATTTTATAAGCGGTCCTCTGTTCAAAATTAACGGTATAGCCGTACCGAAATATATACTGTATTCCGTTATCATAACGGTTATTACGTGGTTCATATGGAACAAAACGGTGTTTGGAAAAAACATGTTTGCCGTGGGTTCAAACGAAGAAGCGGCTAACGTTTCGGGAGTTAACGTTTTTAAAACGATTCTGCTCGTTTTTGCCTTTGCGGGAATTATGTACGGCATAACGGGCTTTATTGAGGGCGCAAGAATAGGCTCAATTGCTTCGTATACCGGTCTTAACTATGAAAGCGACGCGATTGCAGCATGCGTTATAGGCGGTGTTTCATTTGTTGGCGGTACGGGAAAAATCGGAGGAATAGTCATCGGAGTTTTGCTCTTGCAAATAATTTTCGTAGGACTGAACTTCATTTCGATAGACCAGAATTTGCTTTATATTATAAAGGGACTTATTATTCTTCTCGCCTGTGCCGTAGATATGAGAAAATATCTTGCCAAAAAATAAGACGTGCCATAAGACACGCCGTGCGTAACGCAAGGGAGCGAGGACACGAAAAACCGTCCTTGCTCCCTTTTTGTACTTTTTATAACTTTAATTTGCTTCGGAAATTTTGAAAGAATAGGATGCCCTCGCGTATGCGTACATTGCTTTCGCAAGTGCGACCGCCTCTCCGTCGGTTTGATTAGCTATATACAGCGGGAGCGTGAAATACGCGTTTCCGCTCGTCTCGCCGCCGAAGGTTACGGTCACCTGCTGAGGAGCAACCATTTCATAAATGGGCATATCCGAGCAGGCAAAATAATACAAGGTTTCCTCACCGCTTTGATATTCTCTTAAGGTTGGTTCGATTGCGTTTTCCCTGTTTTCGCCCATGATGCTCTTATACGTAACCTTTATTCTTTCCGGATTTACGGTTTCATCGGCAACGTATAACACGTATGATACACTGTAACCGTCGTTCACCGCAAAACCGAAGCCTGTGACAACCGACGAAATACCGCTGAAATCTATCTCAGCATCTCCGTCTATATCAAGCTCGCCGTAAGAGGTAAGATTTGCGGCATAATCCCCGTTTGAAAGAATTTCTTCATACTTTTCATATCCCAAAGACACTGAATTAACATACTTATAAAGCTCGTTGGCGTATCTCGTTGCATCCATAACGAGCCTTTTCTGCATTTTTTCATCCTCGGTGGGATTAGCTTTTTGCGTCAACAGCTGCATCGCCGACAGAAAATAACTATCGGTCGTATATTGCGCTTCGAGTGTTTCGGTTTTACCGCCGACGGTAACCTTTATGCTGAAAATCATCTCTGCTGTAACGTTTCCGACCGCTGATTCGGAGCTGAACTTATAATAGCTTTCTCCTTCGATCTCGGTTATTCCCGAGCATCCGCTTCCCTCGCTGACGTCAATTTCATAATCCGCGTCGGCACTCGGAACCTTAACGTAAAAATTTCCGACGAAGCCCGTCGTGGTTGTGAGATTATATTTTGCTCCCGCAAACACCGCTGAGTAAAGCTCGTTTACGTCCCCGCCGGAATCACCGTTTGAGCCGACGTAGGAAACGGTATAAGTATCGATTCCCTCGCTCGCGGACTTTTGCACCGAATATTCGATACAATCCCCGCTTAGCGAAAACTCCGCACCGTCAGTGATTACAGTTAGGCTGTTTACGGTTGGACGGTAGTTGTCAAGTCCTCTCACAAGACGAACGACGGATTCCTCACGAACCGCAGAAAGAGCTGAAGTCATAGAATAATAAGGCTCACCGTCAACGTATGCCATCGGACTTTCGGACACGTACGAATTGTTATATACTATATCCGTACAGTTATAGATTCCGACTGAGGTATCCTTCGCTCCGAAATAGTCCTCAAGGCCAAATCCGTCCGATGAATAGGCGGTTTCGTAATTTGAACCGCTGCGCATATAGTAATTTATACTCAGGTTATCTACGCCGAAGGAATACAGCTTTCTTTTGTCGGTAATCTGAGAGTTGGGAAGCTCTATCCTATACGTTTTGCTTGACAATTCCGAAAAGCAATCGGTTTCTGAACCGAGGCAGGAGGTGTCTATATGTTCTCCATTAAGAAACGTATGCTGTTCAAGACGAAAACCGTCATAGCCCACCCTCACAATTTCAACTATTACCGTAAAATGATTCCAAGCAGAAATTTCGCGCGTAAGCTTTGCGCCCGTATTGACGAGATCGTCCCCCAAGCCTGCATACACGTACCAATCGCTCACGTCGGATACGAGCATGAGAGAATTCAAATACTGCACGTAAGAATCCAGCTCGGCTCCGCCAGCGGTTTCTATCACGTTTGACAATTTCATATTCTCGGTATACGCGAGCTTCGTTCCCGTAATTTCTGCGCCCTCGGGTATCGAGGAGACGTCAGTCGTCATTCCAACTGTAGAATCAGCCGTTTCATAGGTATAAAGATAGCTGTCAGACGTGAGGTCAAATTCCATAACGAAGAAATCGTATTGTGAAGCGGAAAATCCGTCGGTGTAATATCCGAGTCCTTCATCATACTGAAGCACGGGTCCCGTAAGAAGCTCCCAATATGCGTTTTTGGAATAAATGCCGGTTGGCGCGCCGTTATCGTTGAACTGAAGATAATTGTTATCATCGCCGTATATCACGCTTATTTTAGTGTGATTTCCGTTTACTGCACTAAATCCGCTGACATTAAATGCTCCGCTTTTTCCGGCGGAGTAATAATTTGAAGCCACGCTTTCATCTTCAAAATCGATATTACCTACACCGTACTGAGTCGAGGTCGGCGGTGCAAGCTGCGCGCTTGCAACAACGGTTACGAACGAACATAGTGATATGATGATAATAAATAAAACCGTCAATCGTTTTTTCATTTGTTATCCTTAGCCTTCTGTATATTATTCTATATTATTCTCTATTCAGTCTGTTTGCAGTTAATATATTATATTCTATTTGTCGAAAAATGTCAATATTAAAAAATAGCCGTCAAAAAATTAAGCAACGGCGTTTAAAAACAGCGCCGTTGCTTAATTTTTCTATTACTTCTGCTGAAGCAAGTCTCTTATCTGCTTGAGAAGATCTTCGGTCGTGGGATTTGCTTCTCTATCTTTTCTCGCCTTTTCTGCTGCGGCTTCCTTGGCTGCCGCTTCCTTCTGAGCCTTTTCCTCAAAATATGCAGCAACTGCATCGGAATCAGAGAATTTAATTCCGCGTTTCTTCATTTCCTTGCGGTCTGCCTTGCAGGGACGGCCGTTGATTGCATCAAGTTCAAGCTTTTTTCCGCCCTCGCGAACCTTGTTAATTATCTTAACGATACTAAACAGAACGAACGCCACAAGGAAGAAATTGATAACGGCGTTTATAAACGAACCCCAATCTATGTAAATTGACTTTGCAAGGTCAATTTCGGTAGTAGGATTGCCGTTTGCATCAAGCACAAACGCTTTAACAAGGAAGGTATAAACCTTATCGAGAGCATTCGCGCCAAGTATAAGCGACAAAAGCCAGTTGATAAGGGGCTTGAGAACGAAATTACTAAGACCGTTTACAATGGCGGTAAACGAGCTACCTACGATAACACCGACAGCCATATCAACTACGTTGCCGCGTGTTATGAATTTTTTAAATTCAGCAAAAAACTTTTTCATGTTTCCTCCAAAAATTGATTTATACATATATATTAGCACATATTTTTTCATTTTTCAAGCCAAAAAAACAAATATTCGGATACATTTTGTGCCCCTCGTGCGTGTTTTTTACAAATTATACTTGAAAATAAGCCTTAAATGTTGTAAAATATACAGTAATAGACCGATTTGAAATAAAACGGAGATTATATGAAAAGATTTTTTTTAGCATTAACCGCTCTTTTCTGTATGCTCTTGCTGGTCACGGCATGCGGCAAAGAAAAAACAAAATATCACGCGGTTTCATTCGATTCAAACGGTGCGGAGGAATATCAATCCCGCGCGGTAGCAGATAACGAATTACTTGTCGAGCCTCGCGTTCCCACCAGAGCCGGTTATTCCTTTCTTGGTTGGTATAACGGTGAGGATAAGTGGGATTTCGACACAGACAGAGTTACCGACTCAATAACCCTCTCTGCAAAATGGGCGCGAATCAAATTCATCGTAAAGTTTGACTCGGACGGCGGAAGCTCCGTTGAGGAACAATCCGTAAGCTCGGGCGACTTTGCTACAGAACCGACTGTCCCCACAAAAGAAAACAAAAAATTTGTCGGTTGGTTTGACGGAGAAAACAAATGGGATTTTGCAACGAAACGCGTAATCGATTTTGTGACTCTCAAGGCAAGATGGGAGGATTATCCCACGTACACGGTTTCCTTTGACTCGAACGGCGGAACGAGCGTAGCAACTCAATACAGAGTGGAAGGCTCGATGGCAGATGCACCGCAAAATCCGACGAAAACGAACTCCAAGTTTCTCGGCTGGTATCACGGAGACGTCAAATGGGATTTCACCGCAAACGTTATAACCTCCGACGTTATTCTCGTTGCAAAATGGGAGGATATTCCGACCTTTACGGTAACGTTTGATTCAAACGGTGCGTCACCTGTTGCACCTCAATACGTTGCTGTCGGAGAGATGGCAAAAGAGCCGGCAAAACCCGACAGAGCGCAACTTGGAGAGCTTCTCGGTTGGTTTAACGGAGATACGAGATGGGATTTCAGCACCCCAATAACTGAAGACATCACACTTGTTGCAAAATGGAAAAACATATATAAAGTAACCTTCCGTGACGGAAACGTCTCTCACTCCATTTCGGTTGAGGAGGGTGAAACAGTTCCCAAGCAAGCCGACCCTGCGGCAAAAGAGAACCTACGCTTTACAGGCTGGTATTTAGGAGATACCGAATGGAATTTCAATTCCGATATTCCAACCTCCGACATAACGCTTGATGCAAAATGGGAGCAGATTTCCGTTACCTACACCGTTACGTTTGATTCAAACGGTGGCGAGAACGTTGCACCCCAGTACGTCGCCGGCGGCGGACTTGCAACCGACCCCGGAGTACCTCCGAGAGAAAATTACCGCTTTGACGGTTGGTTCCTTGACGGAAAGCTTTGGGATTTTAACACGACGAAGGTAACGAAGTCGATAACGCTCGTTGCCAAATGGATCCAAACCGTTACGGTAACCTTCGTCACCGATAGCGGAACAGCCCCCAAAAACTTCGTGTTCGATATAAACAGCATAATTCCAAAGCCGATAGATCCGACGAAAGAAGGTTACGTTTTCCGCGGTTGGTGTCTTTCGGATGGAACCCCTTGGGACTTCACTGCCCCGCTCACGCAAAACGCAACTTTGACGGCAAAATGGCTGAAGGCATACACCGTCACCTTTGATTCTGACGGCGGCAGCGGAGTAAGTCCTATAATACTTGGCGAGGGAGAGCTTATTCCCGAGCCCGATGAGCCGTACAAAAGTTCAAGATTCCGTTTTAAGCATTGGTACATCAGCGGAACAGATACGGCTTGGGATTTTGAAACGATGACGGTCACCTCCGATATCGTGTTAAAAGCAAAATGGCAACCCTGGCTTCCGCCGGTTAGTCCATAATAAAAGGCTTTGCCGAGATTATTTTAATGTGCCCCCTGTCAAGTAGACAGCGTAAAAAACAAAAAGAATTTGTTAATTGAATAAGATTCTTTCTACTCCCCCTGCTGCGCAGCAGGGGGAGATTTTTCGTCACGCAGCGGTGGCGAAATAATACTCGCAAGGTGTCATACAATTCAGACGCTT
>SVRU01000125.1 GCA_015064665.1 Oscillospiraceae bacterium | reverse complement strand
GTTCGAACAAGGAAGTAAATGTTCTGTTATAGGAGCTAATGCTTTCCAATCAAGTGGAATAAAAACTATTATTATCCCAAATAGTATCGCAGAAATATATGATATGGCTTTTTATTGTGATTCACTTAAAAATATATACTATTGCGGAGCAGAAAAAGATTGGAACAATATAGATATATATCTTGGAAACGGTATATTATCTTCCGCAAACATATATTATTACAGTGCTGACCAAATTGATGGCAATTATTGGCATTATGTTGATGGGGTTGCAACTAAATGGTAACGAATTGAAATTCGAGGGCGAGGCTAAGTACACCTCGTCCTCTCTTTATGTTCAGTTAGAAGCAATATTGATATAAAAAACAAATCCGAACCACTCGATGTGCACGAAGTAGTTCGGATTTGTTCTGTTTGGTGACCCGTACGGGAATCTGCCTCGTCTTGCAAGGTCTCCGCGGGAGACGACGAGGCAGTGTTTCGAACTCCGCACCAACGCGCTCCGCGCTAGGTGCCGAGTTCGTTCGACCATGGGACACCATAACAAAAGGACACCACAAGGGTGTCCTTTTGTTATGGTGACTCGTGGGAGAATCGAACTCCCGTTTCAGCCTTGAGAGGGCCGTGTCTTAGCCGCTTGACCAACGAGCCTTTTCGCATTGCTTGACTATTTTATCACATAATTTCGGCTTTGTCAAGATGTTTTGTCAAAGTTTTTTTGTTTATTATTGATTTTAATCCCTTTTTATGATAAAATATTCTAAAATAATGCTAAAATTTCGGCTTTGCCGTTAACAAGGATGTAAAATGGAATTTTCTAAGCTCAACCCATTTATAAGAAGCGTGGGAATATATGAGGTAATCTCAAAGGTTGGCGAATGCCGCGCGTATGACTCAAGGTTAATTTACATGATCTCGGGAGATATCTCCGTAACTGTTGAAGATGAAAAGCCCTTTCACCTTTCGGTAGGAAATATTCTCTTTATCCCCGCCGGTGTAAAATACAAGCTCAAGGGGCAATATTTAAGAGCCGCGGTCATAACCTTTGATATGACTGACGAATGGTCACACCAAGAAGAGATCATTCCGCCCGTGTCACCCGATGCATTTGATTCGGATAAATGCCATAGCGGTGATTTTGCTCCGTTTGACAAGGTAATCAAATCAAACGACATGGAAAGCGAGCGGGACACGTTTATAAGAATGAACAACATTGCCACCTCAGCGGAGGGTGAATGGCGCGCGATTTGCTCTGCTATGCTGAAGCTCATACTTTTGAAGCTTTCGGAAACGGTGAGCGAAAATGCTCTGCCGGCGGTAATGGTTGAAGCGTTTGACGCATACATAAGAGAAAATTGCTCGGAGGAGATTTCCAACACCGAAATAGGAGCAATCTTCGGTTATCATCCCTTCTACGTCAGCCAGCTTTTGAAAGAACGCAAGGGTATCACTCTTCGTCAGTACATAATTGCATACAGACTGAAATCGGCAAAAAGAATGCTTCAGTTAACCTCAATGAGCATGGCTGAAATTGCCGAACAGACGGGATTTACAGATGCATCTTACTTTACAAAAACATTCCGCCAAGCATTTGGTATGACACCTAAGGAATGGCGCAACAAATTTAAAGAGGAATTTATTTAATGCAAACTTTTGTTTGCTTATACGATTATGCTTAAAAAAAACGATATTATTAACCTTAAAATTGAATCTATTACAAATCTTGGCTTCGGTGTCGGACGGCACGAGGGGCTTGTCATATTCGTTTCCGATGCGGTCACAGGCGATGAAGCTGAGGTGAAAATAATAAAGCTCACACCCTCGTATGCCGTGGGGCGTGTCGAGAAATTCATAAAAACATTCGAGCTTCGCGATACCTCAAGGTGTAATAATAAATCCTGCCATAGCTGCGCTTACAAAAGCATAAGCTATGCTCACGAAAAAGAGCTAAAGCAAACCGAAGTCAAGGAAGCCTTTAAAAAAGCGGGTCTTTCAGAGGTCAAAATAGAGAGTCTTGTGGGTTCTCCGAGTTGTAAAAATTACAGAAACAAAGCGCAATATCCTATCTCTATGTCAAAAAACGGTGAATACGTTATAGGATTTTACGCTCCGAAGAGCCATAGAGTTACTGATGCGGTAAACTGTCCTCTTGCACCCGAAATCTTCTCGGATATCATAAAGGTACTTACTGCATTTTTCAAAAAGCACATGCTTTCGGTATATAACGAAGAGGTTGGACAAGGGCTTTTGCGCCACGTATATCTGAGACGCGGCGAGGTAAGCGGTGAGATATTGCTGACACTCGTTATAAACGGCGCTTCTCTTCCCCATTCTGATGAGCTTGTGAAGGTTATATCCAAAAAATTTTCCGACGTCGTGGGAGTTCTCTTAAACGTCAACAAAAAGAACACCAACGTTATACTCGGTGAGAAATTCATAACACTTTACGGCAGAGATTATATATACGACACACTTGCAGGAGTAAGGCTGAAAATAACAGCTCCTGCCTTTTATCAGGTGAATCACGACGCGGCAGAGCTGCTTTACAAAAAGGCAAAAGAGCTTGCAAATCCCAAAAAAAGCGACACGATTCTTGACATCTACTGCGGAGCGGGCTCAATAGGACTTTCAATGGCAGACTCGGCAGGTGAGATTTTCGGCATCGAAATTATAGACAGCGCCGTTCTCTGCGCACGCGAAAATGCAAAAAGCAACGGCATTAAGAATGCAAAATTTTACACGGGTGATGCCGCAAATACAGAAAAGCTCCTTGACAACGCAGAAGGAGACCTCGGAAGAAAAATCAATCCCAACGTCGTTGTTCTTGACCCGCCGCGCGCCGGCTGCGACGAGGTTCTTATAAACTACGTTGCTTCCCTTTCCCCCGAAAAAGTCGTCTACATCTCCTGCAACCCCTCAACTCTTGCACGCGATTGCGCGGTGTTCAAAGCTCTCGGCTATATCTGCGGCAGTGTTACGCCGTTTGATCTTTTCCCACTGACAGGGCATGTTGAATCTGTCGTTTGTCTCAAACGACAGATTCAACAATGAATTGCGCGAGCGCATGAATTGAGTGCGTGGCACTCATGAATTGGCTTCGCCATGAATTGCGCCTGCGGGCGCAT
>SVRU01000041.1 GCA_015064665.1 Oscillospiraceae bacterium | reverse complement strand
GCAAAAGAAACCTTGGTTTACAACTCTCTTTCTAATCTCATGCAGGAAGGCGATTTTTATAGTGCTTACCCTGACGTATTAAAGCGGATCAGCGAATATGCTCATATCACAAAGGTGCTTGCTTCGCCGTTTGATGGAGTCTTGGGGCGTGAAAAAGTAGAACAGGCGAATGAAGATATGTTGGAAATTGTCGCTGCCAATGAATTTTTATATCAATGGGTGATTATTGATCCTCGAAACGACAATACATTTGCGCAAGCTGAAAGAATGTTGAATAATAAAAAATGTGTCGGGATCAAATTGCATCCGGTTTGTCACAATTATTCCCTGGAGGAATATGGAGATAAAATCTTTTCTTTTGCGGATGCACATGCCACCGTTGTGCAGATCCATCCCGAAAAACAAAAAGGGGCGGCTGGGATTATACCATTCGCCAATCAATACACGAAAACAAGGTTTATTATGGCGCACTTGGGGGGTGAGGCGCATATTGAGGCGGTAAAAAAATCCAAGTATGGCAACGTCTATGTGGATACCTCGGGAATGGCAAGCTTGAAAAATATGCTGATAGAATATGCGGTTTCGCAGATTGGCTCTGAAAGAATACTGTTTGGAACAGATACCTATTCCGCTGCGGCACAAAGAGGTAGAATTGAGTTTTCAATGATTAGTAAGCGGGATAAAGAAAATATTTTATTTAACAACGCAAAAGAGTTGTTTGATCTGTCGAATTAAATTACAAGATTTTTATGTTTCATTCGATATTGGATAAGTTGTAATTTTATCCCGTAACCACAAGCACCGCATTTGCGGTGCTTTTTTACATATCAGGTGCGACGTGCGCAACTTTAGTGACGGTGTAAACAAGTGTAAAACCTCAAAGTAACACAAAAGTAACAACACCTTTTTAGGATTTGTGCTATAATATAGGTGCTCGGAGGTAACGTGATATGGAATTTAAAGAGAACCTAAAGCAACTCAGAATGAAAAAAGGACTTACACAAGCGCAATTGGCAGAAAAGCTTTTCGTGAGCCGCAGCACCGTTGCAAAATGGGAAAACGGTCTTGGATTGCCAAACCCCGAATCTATGACCGCATTAGAGAAGCTTTTTGATATCGGCGCTTCGGAGCTTGCCACGAAAGAGCCTGAAAAAACAATCGTAAAAAAGAATCAAAAACTATGGCGGATAGGGCAAATTGTAGGTTGGTCAACAATTCTCGTTTTGCTTGTTGCGATGATTTATCTTCCGTTTGCGATACATAATGGGAAGTACGGATTCACTCCGGATATGGCTGCCGGAAGTTACGCTGACGATGCGTATATTGACACCGGTGATTATCGAATCTATTATTTCACCTTTGAGGGTGACTTTGATGACGGGCGGCATTGGTCTGATTTGCAGGGGTTTCGACCTGTTAAAAAGCATTTTTGGGGCTGCACCGTTTCCGAAGACGACTACACGTACAAAGTATTTACCAAAAGTAATTGCGTCGCCGGAAGGCTCTATACGATTAAAGGAGAGAACGGATATTACAATCTGATTAAAAAAGCGGGGCATTATAAGGCAGATGACAATAGAACGTCAATGATCTGGGATATTCCCCCTGAACTGATTACAGCTACGGCGGTTATGATTGCAGGGGAAGAACACGAACTTCAGGGTGGTTTCTTTTTCATTACAAACGAGCCTGTGAAATATTTCAAAATCGGCGATGAGTGGTATGACGTAGAATAATAAACGAGTTGTAATTTCATTCTGAGAAAAGTATTTGAGACGTTGCTAAAAAAGCAGATGTTTTTTATAAATTCAATAGATTTAACGACAATAAGACTTGACTTTTATCAAATAAAGTAGTATAATACATAGCATAAACCGAATAAAGCTAAATGAAATCAGCAGGAGATAGGCGAAAGCCTTTCCAAAGGGGTAATACTCTCGGGAGTCATTTTGACGGGACTGTTGACGGATAGCAATCTGGAGAAGTCCGCCAAGCGCGGATGCCGAAGGGGCAAGGGCGAAAGCCACAATCTCTCAGGCAAAAGGACAGATTTAAATTTAAGCAGCCTGCTTTTGTTATGGTGCTTTCTGTATTTTCCGCCGCTATCCGTATGGTTAGCGGTGTTTTTGTTTTGTTTGGTTGAATTTTTATAGGAGGTTCATATCAATGAACAAATTTTTGCAGGCCATCGAGTCGGTAAACAGTGAGATAAATGGCGTAGTATGGGGAATTTTCGGTCTTGTTCTTCTTATAGGTACGGGAATACTCGTTACCGTTCTCACTAAATTCTTTCAAGTAACACATATCGGTATGTGGTTTAAAAATACCATAGGAAGTCTTTTTAACAAAAGCGTTATCAAGCATTCTAAGGAAAAAGGAAGCATATCGCCGTTTCAGGCGCTTTGCACCGCCCTTGCCGCAACTGTAGGAACGGGTAACATAGCCGGCGTTGCAGCCGCTATATGTATAGGCGGAGCGGGCGCTGTATTCTGGATGTGGGTAGCAGCCTTTTTCGGAATGATGACGAACTACGCTGAAAACGTTCTCGGTATTTACTACCGCAGAAAAAACGAAGCAGGCGAATGGTCAGGCGGTGCTATGTACTACCTCGCAGACGGTCTTGGTAAAAAGAAGGGTATGAAATACGTTGGAAAAACTCTTGCCATTCTCTTCTGTATCTTCACTATGCTCGCTTCATTCGGTATCGGCAGTATGGGTCAGGTAAATAAAATCGTTACCAATATAGCTTCAGCGTTTGACGTTTCCGCACTCTCTTCGATTGAAATTTTCGGCGGTGTTTCTCTTTACAATTTTTTGCTCGGCGCGTTTATTATGATTCTCACCGCTCTTATTACGCTTGGCGGCCTTAAAAGAATCGCAAACGTTGCAGAAAAGATAGTTCCCGTAATGGTTGTTCTTTTCGTTTTAGGAAGCCTTGTTATAATCGGTTTAAACTACGCAAATATCCTTCCTGCTTTCAAGGCAATATTCGTTAACGCTTTCGCTCCCGAAGCCTTCGTAGGCGGCGGTATCGGAGCAGTGGTCAGCAAGGTTGTAACTCAGGGATTCAAGAGAGGCGTATTTTCTAACGAGGCAGGTCTTGGATCTTCTGTTATGGTGCACTCAAACTCCAACATTAAAGAGCCTGTAAAGCAGGGTATGTGGGGTATATTTGAGGTTTTTGCAGACACTATGATTGTTTGCACCATGACCGCTCTCGTCGTGCTTACGTCAGGCGGACTTGATGGTGGCGTATTCAATGTTATAACAGGTGAAATTGCCACGGGATACACAGACGCAACTCTCGTTGGCGGAGCGTTCAATGCGGTTTTCTCCTGGGGAAATATCGGGGAGAAGTTTATCGCCATTGCAATGTTCCTCTTTGCGTTTACTACGGTGCTTGGATGGTCTCATTACGGTTCTAAGGCGTGGGAATACCTCTTCGGCGCTAAGACGACCGTCGTTTTCCGTATAATCCACGTATGCACTGTTATTTTCGGCGCATTGCTTACTTCTTCGCTTGCGTGGGACATCTCGGATACGTTTAACGGTCTTATGATGATTCCAAACCTTATAGGCGTCGTCGTTCTTTCTCCCGTTGTTGTAAAGATTACGGCAAACTACCTAAAAAGAGTTAAAAAGGGCGAGAATGTTGAGCCTATGTATAATGTAGACCCCGACGTTCAAGCAGAAGAATTGAAACGAATTTACGAAGAATAATTACTTAAAACATTAAGATATATAAGAAGATATCACGGTCTTGCTCTTGATAACGGTGGAAACATATCGGTTTGAAAGCTTAATGCGATAAAATAAGCGGTTTTGCAGTATTGACAGAATAGAGAGTTTATGTTATCATAAAGGCGGATATTCATAAGTGTGAAAGGAAAAACGTATGAAAAAATTTTTAATAACCTTGGTACTTTGTTTGTTTTCACTATCCGTGTTTTCATCATGTAGCTTTCTGTCGGACAAAATGGGCGTCATGGAAAGAATATCGAGAGCTATGGATAAGGTTGATTCATATGAGTCTGTTGGCGAGTTGAGCATTACGGCGTATTATGACAACAAAAAAATGTACATTAAAGGGGACACAAAACAGATATTTTCCAAGGAAAAGGATAGCGGATTATATTTTTATTGCAGTGATACCGTTGACATAGAATATAACAGTACAAATACTTCAACGACTGTTGTTGAAGCGTATAATGACGGCGAGTATTTCTTTTCGCATACTTTGAACAACGTTGGAAATAAGCTGCGTTCTTCTCATACCGAGGAGGAATTTCTGGAGTATTATGAGAAGGTTTCCGAATCCGGCGATTTGTTGAGCGGATATTCCGAATTAACGTCGGTTAAGAATGACGATGGAAAATATGAGATTTCGCTTTCTGAATATAACGGCGAAAAAATCAGAGATATTAATCTGATTTACGGCTTTCCTTTGGATGATGGCGGAGCAAGTATCGAGAATATTAACGTTTCCATATTGGCAAACGCTGAATACTTAGTTGAAGAAATAAATGTAGAATACGTTTTTTCGGATGCTTTGTACAGCGGAGAACAAAAGGTGGTATTTTCAAACTACGGCAGCGCAGAGAAAAAAATGTCGGTTGTAAACCCCAAAATATATACTGCCGTCGAGGATGCCAGAGCCGTGCCTCTCTTAAGCTCGCTTTTAAATGATAAAAAACAGGCAGACAAAGGCAAATTCAACTCGTCCAGCGACGTAGAATCCACTTTTATGGGTTCGCATAACGAGAGTAATGAAACCTATATCGTTTCTTACGGTTATGACGACGGAGAATTTGAATATGACATTGAGCTGAAGCAGGGAGACGAAAGCCACAGTATACAATATAAGGACGGCGTATATATCAGAGACGGACAAAAGAATAAGGATTATACGGAATATGCAGCAAAGGCTTTTGTTGTTAGACTTATAGACCCGTATTCCTATTCTCCGTCGAGCGTAAGTCAAGTAAGCGTTAAGCATAACGATGACGGAACCGACGTTTATACGCTTGAGGTAAACCCTGAAAATACTGCAATCGAAAGCATGATAAAGGGAACTTTTTCATCCGCAAATGCAAGTTACTTGAATTCGACGGTGAAAATTACCTTTGAGGTCGAGGATGAAAAGCTTACGTCTATTACGTATAAGATAGAAGCAACGGGACAAATTAGGTATAATAGCTATAATTATATGGAGCTTGGTATAGATATAAAAACGAAGATAGTTTTTAAATAAAGAGAAACGTCTTTTGAAAAATAAACGGGGCAGCTCGGTTTTTGGACCTGAGCTGCCCTCGTTGTAAGACGAAAACCCCACCATAGTGGCGGGGTTCCATAAAGGCTTTGCCGATGAGCAGAAAGCAAATAAAAATTCAGAGTAGAATGATCTTGTGTCAAAGGCTCCCTTGTTTAATCACCCCAAGACTCGCTTTCGCTCGTCCTCGGGGAGCCCCGATGGGAGCTGTCAACGAAGCTGACTGAGGGATTGTTTTGTGTAGATTATCGCTTTTTACAATCCCTCCGTCACGGCAAGCCGTGCCACCTCCCTTTACACAAGGGAGGCTTGGTTTTAGTCCCGCTTGAGCGGGGTTTCGTAACAAATGCATGGCTGACAGGCCAATAAAAGACGCACTTGTGCGTTACCAGTAACGTTTAGGGTTTTACCCGAAAATGAAATACCCCCGGTTTGACCGGGGGATTTTTATTAAAATCTGTCTTTCATTCTTCTCTCTATTTCTCTGTTTGCATCCTTTTTTGCAATATCATCTCTTTTATCGTAAAGTTTTTTACCTCTGCACAGACCAATTGCCATTTTAACCCTTGAGCCCTTAAAATAGAGTGAAAGGGGAACTAGGGTATAACCGTCACGTGCGACAAGTCCCGTGAGTTTCATTATCTCTCTTTTGTGCATAAGCAGCTTGCGCGGACGAATGGGGTTTTTGTTAAAGATGTTTCCTTGCTCATACGGACTTATATGTACTCCAAGGGCAAAAAGCTCGCCCTTGTTTATTTCGCAATATGAATCCTTAAGGTTGACTCTTCCTGCGCGCAGAGATTTGACCTCTGTTCCGAATAACTCGATTCCGGCTTCATAGCTTTCGTCTATAAAGTAATCGTGGCGAGCTTTTCTGTTATCGGTTATTACCTTAACGCATGTTTTATTTTCGCTCATAATTTCCTCTGAAAGTTTTAGTACTGATATTTTAACATAAAGCCTTTGTAAAATCAATACCTATCTTGTAATTTCGGATATTAGCTCAAGTATTTTGAATTTAACGTTGTATTTTTTAGATATTAATATTTCTTCTTCAGCGGTATATTTTGCCGATGAGGTTGAAGCGTCAAGACAAAGAGGGGGAAACATAACGCACCACCAGTTTTGTCCGCCACCTTCTCCTATAATAATCCTAAGGGAAGTGTAATAACCGCACGGCAGGGAAAAGTCTTCGTAATTTCTTGTATCATACCATTCCCTTGTGAGCGTAACCTCGGTGCAAAGGTTATACCCGAATTCAAGAAGCTTTTGGTCGGAAAATGCTTTAATCTCATCAAGTTTTGATGAAAGCTCTGATTCCGCTTCGCCGACGCTTTCAAACACAGACAGACTTTTTCCGTATTTTGCAAGTATTTCATCTCTTAGCATTAATTTTATTTTCTGATCTTCTTTACTGTCGGAGTTTGCGAGTATATGTAGTCTTACAGTATCCTCGTATATTGCGCCCTCAGCCTCTGTCGGTAAGACTGCAATCAGAATTGTTGTTATAAGCACAAGGAGTGTCGGCATTATGATTTTTTTCATTTTATTATTCTCACTTTCTTTGTTTGCACCGTGATTATAGACCTTAAAGTGAAATAATATTCATACCTATTCAATTAATGACGTTTATTGTTATTGACTTTTTTTGCGCGGTATGTTAAAATTGAGTCAAATAAACATACGGAGATAGATTTATGAAGGAATATATTGCAAAAAAAGCATCTTATGAAATGAAGATAGACGATGAGCGTTGGTCAAAAGTTCCTGAAGCGGTTCTTGAATACGTTTGGGCTGACCACAATCCGTCGCCCTATATTACGAAAGCGCAAATGGTACATTCTGACAAGGGAATTACCGTTCGTCTTTCAACTAATGAGTGGCCGCTCAGAGTTACGGCAATGGAATTTAACGGCACTATCTGTAACGATAGCTGTATGGAGTTTTTCTTTATTCCCAATATGGATGATCCAGAATACATAAACGTTGAAATGAATCCTGCTGCAATTGCACTTACCGCAAAGGGAGCCGGCAGAGGAAGCCGTCCACGTCTTGATATACACGGTGAAAACGTTAGAATTGAATCGCTTGTGAAAGGGGAGAGCGGCTGGAGCGTTATGGCATTTATTTCATACGATTTCCTCCTTAAGCACTATTCTCATTGCGACAAAACTATGCGCGCCAATTTCTATAAGTGCGGCAATCTTACCGTAAGACCGCATTATTCTACGTGGAATCCTATTCCAACCGAAGCTCCCGATTATCACAGACCCGAATTTTTCGGAAAAATTATTCTCTCCGACGAGCAAATATAAAAACAAAAAGTCCATTTCACTTTGTGGCTAAAGTGTCACAATGCAAAATGGACTCTTTTTATTTGTTAAATATATTTCTGTATTCGCGTGGTGTTATAGATGTATAGGATTTGAATAGCTTTGAAAAGTAAGAGCCGTCGTAAATTCCTACCTTGCGAGATATCTCTGACAGAGTAAGATTGCTTTCTGCAAGATATTGCATTGCCTTGTATATTTTCAGCTTGTTCAAATAGGTTATAGGAGAATCGCCGAAAGCCTTTTTGAACTTTTTTATAAAGTAGGTTTCCTCCATATAGACCCTCTCTGCAAGCTCTGCTATTTTTATCGGTGTGCCGAGATTGTTTTTCATATATTCAATAACCGATAAAAACGGTTCGTCCTTCTCGGCTTGCCGTGCTTTTCCCGTAGCATAAAGCTTAATAAGATTAAGAAGGTTAGAGGAATGTATAACGTCATAAAGAATGTCTCGGTTAACCTCGTATCTGACGGAGGCTTCAAAAAGCTCTCTTATTTCATCGTCAGCTTCAAGCTTTATAGCGTACGGACTCTTATCAAGCCCGAGAACACCGTGCCAGACTTCACCGTTTATTTCGGCTGAAAAATTCATCTCGTATAGAATAATACTTTCCGACATGTTAGAGTAAGCGCGCATTTTTCCGCGAGGTAAAAAGGCAAGGTCACCCGGTTTTAATATTGTGTATTCACCGTCAATCATAAGAGAGCATTCACCGCTGACAATATAAAAAAAGGTGTCATAGATTCCGATATGTCCTTTGGGGTCGCCCCTCCATTTTATCGGCGGAATATAAAGCTGTACTTTTTTCGGAGATACCGATATACTCTTGAGGTTTGGATTGATACTTGTTTGTAAAATTGGCATAATAATTCCTGTATAGACATAATAATACAAATGTTATGTAAATATTGTTGAAAATAAATAAGATAATAAAATAAGTAAAGTGCAGAATAATTTCAATTTAATCAAAATTATACATTGACTCTTTATATTATAATCGATTATAATAAGTTTGTCAATAAAAATCAATAAAAAGAAAGGCAAAATTTAATATGGAGATTAGAATTTGTGAAAACCCTGATGCACTTGGCAAAAGTGCGGCTAAGTCGGTTGCGGAAGAGCTCCGCAAAATAATCAATGAAAAAGGATATGCTCGAATTGCTCTTTCGACGGGAGCATCGCAGTTCGATACCTTGAAATATCTTGTGCTTGAGGATGTGGATTGGTCCAAGGTAGAAATGTTTCACCTTGACGAATACGTTGATTTACCTGAAACTCATCCGGCAAGCTTCCGCAAATATCTTAAGGAGCGTTTTGTTGCAAAGGTCGGCAAGCTCAAGGCTGTGAATTTCGTTGATGGAACTAAAGAGGGCGTTGCTGCTCTTACTGAAAAAATAACTTGTGAGCCAATTGATATAGGTCTTATTGGAATTGGCGAGAATGCTCATATTGCATTTAACGATCCGCCTGCTGATTTTGATACGCAAGAATCCTATATTATAGTTAATCTCGACGAGGCATGCCGCCGTCAACAGCTTGGAGAGGGATGGTTTCCTACGATAGATGACGTTCCCCGTCAGGCAGTTTCGATGACCGTCAGCCAGATAATGAAATGTAAGCAGATCGTATCCTGCGTTCCTTATGCTGTAAAATCAAACGCAGTTATGAAAACTCTTACGACTAAGGAAACGACAAACCTCGTTCCCGCAACCAAGCTCAAGGAGCATTCCGATTTTACGCTTTATCTTGATATGGATTCTGCAAAAGAGGTTCTTATATGAAAAGATGTGTTGTAGTCGGAACGGGGCAACGTGGAATTAACAGTTATATAAAGCCAATCGTGACCGGTCATCTTTCAGACGTTGCTGAGGTCGTAGGAATATATGATTCCGTTTTTGCACGCGCTAAGCTTTGTTCTGAGGAGTTTGGAATTCCGTTTTACACAGACTTTGACGAAATGGTTCTCGCTCAAAAGCCGGATTTTGTTATTGTTACAACCGTTGATTCAACGCATGAGGACTATATAATACGCGCTCTCAGACTAGGCTTTGACGTCATAAGCGAAAAACCGATGACTACGAGCAGAAAATCCGCTCTTGAAATAATGAAAGCGGAAAAGGAAAGCGGACACAAAGTCAGAGTCACGTTCAATATGCGATATATGAAACCCTTTGCCGACTTTAAACGCATAATTATGGACGGTGTTATAGGAGAGGTTTTGCATGCTGATTTCATATGGCTTCTTGACCGTAAGCACGGAGCTGATTATTTCAGACGTTGGCACAGATACATAAAGAATACAAATAGCCTTCTTATACATAAATCAACGCATCACTTCGACGTGATTTCTTGGATAATGGGCAACAAAGAGCCTGAGTCGGTTTTTGCGCGTTGTTATCTCGACGTTTACGGCAAGCGCGGAGAATATCGCGCAGAGTGCTGTCATAAATGCATACATACCGAAAAATGCCCATTCTATTTTGACCTTAGTGCCAATGATTTCAATAAAAGATATTATCTTGATATTGAAGAAGAATCGGGATATTATCGCGATGGGTGCGTATTCAGCGAAGATATAGATATTTTCGACCGAATGTGTCTCAACGTTTCGTATAAGGACGGCGCAACACTTAACTATTCTCTTGTTGCGTATTCTCCGGATGAGGGATTAAAAATTAATATTATCGGGACAAAAGGCAGAGCAGAGTTTGTTCAATATTATTCCGGTGTTCATAAGCAAGATGCCCTTGCAATTAAGGTGACCGATCTTTTCGGCAAGGAAACGATTTATGAAACCTCCGTTCTCAGCGGTGAGCACGGCGGAGCAGACAATCTTCTTCGTGACGATATTTTCCGCGGCGGAAGAGAGGATACACTCGGTCAATCGGCTAACAGCTACGCCGGTTACCTGTCGCTCACCGTAGGCGATATGGCTGTGATTTCAAATAATCTCAAGCGCGAAGTTTTTATAGACGAAAATCTGTAAAAAAATATATTTATGTGAGTACTCCCAATAAATCGTATAGTAGGTGAAAAGGTGAACAATATAACATATAATAAAACTATTCCCGTAAAGAAAAAATATGACGTTATCGTTTGCGGCGGCGGAGTTGCCGGGGTAGCCGGTGCTGTTAGCGCGGCAAAAAACGGATTTTCTACACTGCTTTTGGAAAAAAGCAACGTTCTCGGCGGTCTTGGAACACTGGGACTTATAAATTTGTTCGTTCCTATGTGTAACGGGTGCGGAAAGCAAATAATATTCGGACTTGCTGAAAAATGGTTGCGATTGAGTGCAGAGCTCGGATGGGATACCATTCACGAGGAGTGGAAAAACGGTGAACCCAAGGAACCGACTAACAGAAGATACACACAAAGATTTTCGCCTGCAATTTTTGCTTACCAGTTAACTGATGAGCTTAAAAAAAGCGGAGCTGACGTTCTGTTTGACTGTATAGCAACGGATCCTATTATGGATGGAAACGTTTGTAAGGGCGTTGTTGTTGAAAGCAAGGCGGGGACGGAATTTTACCCTTGCCGTATGCTTATAGATACGACCGGTGATTGCGATGTTTTGCGTCGCGGAGGTGTTCCGACTGTAAGCGGAGAAAACTTTTTTACCTTCACAACCAAGATGGTAACACTTGAAAGCTGCCGCGAAGCCATTGAAAAAAATGACATACGTTTTATTTATAAGGTCTTTTCCGGCGGAAATATCAATCTTTTTGGTGACGATCAGCCCGAAGAAATGCCGAGATGGTCAGGTCTGTCTGCGGAAGAGGTGACCGATTATATCGTGAGAAATCAGCTTCTTATTCTTCAAAAGCTTAAAGAGAGTGACAGAAAGACAAGAGAGATAGTAACGACTCCCGGTATGCCACAGTTCAGAACGACCGCTCACATCAAGGGGGATTACTCCTTCAAGGTAACCGATGCATATCGTCATTTTGACGATTCCGTCTGCGCAATCAATGATTTTGCGCATCGATATCACTTGTATGAGATACCGCTTAGGTGTTTGACAAGGAGAGATTATCCGAATATTATAACCGCAGGAAGAAGTGCGGACGGAACAGGCTTTGGTTGGGATCTGATAAGGGTTATCCCTCCCGCAATCTTGACAGGACAGGCGGCAGGAGAGGCTGCGTGTCTTGCACTCAGAACAGGCTGTGCGGTGGCAGACGTTGATATAAAAGCATTACAAAAAAAGCTCGAAAAAGAAAACGTTATGATTCATTTTCCTGACGAATATGTGCCGGAGGACAGAACCGTAATAATTCACGGCAAAAATGCTATTGAAATTGACGGCGGACATTTATAAAAACGAAAAGGTGATATTGCATTAAACTAAGTGCGATATCGCCTTTTAAAAAATCACAAAAGGGTGAAGCTTAACATAAAATTTTAAAAAACCCTTGATTTTTTAAAAAAAATAATATATAATAACAGTGCTATGATAAAAGAATATGCGTAAAAAACGTCATAAGAGAGGCTGCGGTTGGTGCAAGCGGCTGTCGGTTTTGCGCTTTCCGCTTTTTGAGCATTCGGTGATGAATCGAGGGGAAGTCCCCTTACAGACGGTGTGAGTGAAGCTTTTTAAGCTTAATTTGGGTGGCAACACGGAGTTATTCGTCCCATTTGTGACGAATGCTCTTTTTTTATTTTAAAAACAATTTTCAAGGAGAAATAAAATGCTCGATATTAAATTTTTGAGAGAAAACCCCGATATTGTAAAAGAGAATATCAAAAAGAAATTCCAGGATTCAAAGCTTCCTCTCGTTGATGAGGTTATAGCTCTTGACGAGGAGCTTCGCCAGAATAAAAAACGCGCTGACGATCTTCGCGCTAACAGAAACAAGGTTTCAAAGTCCATAGGTATGCTTATGGGACAGAAAAAGTTTGAAGAGGCAGAGGCAGCAAAGAAGCTCGTTTCCGAGCAGGCGGCTGAGCTTGCGGCTTGTGAGGAGAAGGAAACCGAGCTTGAAGAAAAGGTCAAAAAGATAATGATGATAATTCCCAATATCATCGACCCCACCGTTCCGATAGGTAAGGACGATTCGGAAAACGTTGAGGTAGAGAAGTACGGCGAGCCCGTAGTGCCCGAGTTCGAGATTCCTTATCATTCCGATATTATGGAAACCTTTGACGGCATAGACCTTGACAGTGCGCGCCGCGTTGCCGGAAACGGCTTCTATTATCTTATGGGCGACATTGCAAGACTTCATTCGGCCGTTATCTCATATGCGCGCGATTTTATGATTGACCGCGGATTTACCTATTGCATTCCGCCCTATATGATTCGCTCAAACGTGGTTACGGGAGTTATGTCGTTCGCTGAAATGGACGCTATGATGTATAAAATTGAGGGCGAGGATCTCTTCCTTATAGGAACGTCCGAGCATTCTATGATAGGTAAGTTTATCGACCAGATTATTCCGGAAGCATCTCTTCCTTATACTCTCACCTCTTACTCACCCTGCTTCCGTAAGGAAAAAGGCGCGCACGGAATCGAGGAGAGAGGCGTTTACCGTATCCATCAGTTCGAAAAGCAGGAGATGATAGTCGTCTGCAAGCCCGAGGAATCACTCGCTTGGTTTAACAAGCTCTGGCAGAATACTGTTGATATGTTCAGAACTCTCGATATTCCCGTAAGAACTCTTGAGTGCTGCTCGGGCGACCTCGCAGATCTCAAGGTTAAGTCTATCGACGTCGAGGCTTGGTCACCCCGTCAGAAGAAGTATTTCGAGGTTGGCTCATGCTCTAACCTCAGCGATGCGCAGGCAAGGCGCCTTAAGATTCGCGTAAAGGGCGAGGACGGAAAGATATATCTTGCGCATACTCTTAACAACACCGTTGTAGCTCCCCCGAGAATGCTTATTGCGTTCCTCGAAAATAACCTTAATGCAGACGGTTCGGTTAATATTCCCGTAGCTCTTCGTCCCTACATGGGCGGTAAAGAAGTTATCGTTCCCAAAAAGTAATGAGAAAAATTCTTGTTCTTGCGGGTCCGAGCGCAGTTGGAAAAACAACCGTTATGAAGCGTATACTTTCGGTTTACAATAACTTTGAATTAGTTCGCTCTGCTACAACGAGAGCTCCCCGCGGCGATGGACACGACGGTGAATATATTTATCTTTCAGAGTCGGAGTTTAAGTCCAAAATAGAAAACGGGGAGATGCTTGAATACACCGAATACAGCGGAAATTTATACGGTACTCCGTACTCGGAGCTTAAAAGGATTTTCGGCAAGGGAAGAACGCCGTTGCTTATTCTTGATATAAACGGAGTGCTGTCGCTCAAAAATACTCCGCGTGATTTTAAAACGGTAGCCGTTTATATCACCGCTGATACAGAGATTCTTGATGCGCGGCTTAAAAAACGTGCAGAAGTAGCAGGTAATACTGAAGCGGCGCTTTTGACTATGGAAAAACGCAAGATGCAAAATCACCGCGACCTTCAGCTTGTTTCAAAATTAACTGATAAGTTTGATGCTGTGATAAGAAATGATGATATTGAAATTTGCGCTGACAGTATAAATAAAATCTTTTGTGAAAAATGAAAAATGCGGCTCAATTCCTTTGCGGAAACGAGTCGCATTTTTTTAAGAGGCAGGGAGTATTTGGCATACAAATGTAACAGCCTCATAATGATTGATATTTCATTTTCACTTCGTCCTTAAGTGACGAGGTGAAGAAAAAGGTGAAAATTATGTACGCAATTGCCGAAACAGTAACGACTGTTCCAAACCAGGGCAGAGCCGAGGTGATTATCGCATTCGTTTCGCTGAAAAGTATCTGCACCTCGGAATTAAGGAAAACGTCCGCGCACTTGGTTGCGCCCGCCAAAATCCCAAGGGCCGTCATTATGTAATTTTTGATTTTCAGCGAACGGTGAAATTCAATTTCAAGCTTTTGGTATCTATCGCTGTCGGGTGAGGTTCCCGTATGATTTTCTATGAATTCGTTAATATTCCTCGCCATAAGAATGAGAAATACCGAAAGACACAAAAATTCGCAAAGAGAGGAAATTTGAACAAAATTGTACGATGCTTGCGCCGACGCGCTCGTAAGTATATCCTTATACTCGTATACCGTTAAAAAGCTGACGGTGGATATGAAATGAACGAGTGAAAAAATACAGAATGCCGCCCCTGATATATAGGTGTATAATGAACGGCTTATATACTTGTATAACATGTGGCAAACGATTAAAAGTATTAGTCCGTATATAAAATGCGGCAGAACGTTGATTTCGTTCCAAGTATCGAGCTTGAATTCAAGGCTGAAAAAGGATGCTACGCATAAAACGGTAAGAGCGGAGAGTAATATGCGCATACGCGCTCTTTGCGGAATTGCTTTTATTCCGTTTTCTTCACCTATCTTTATAAGTGCAGATGAGAAGAGATTTTCTTCGTATACCGAACAGACGTATTTTTTCGTTTTGAAAAGCCAGATTGCTCCGAGTGCCGCGGCGATTATGATTGATAAAAGCAGGGCATACGGGTAGAAGGACGAGCCTGCAATTACGTAACCCTTGTCGCTTACTCTGGTCAACAAAAACAGGTCGGGGATTACGTATAGTAAGGTTTTGACTATGAAAAACAGATATGTGAAATTTCTAAGTGCTTCGGGAGTGCTTACGGTGCTTCTGCCGCTTTTAAATGGTTTTATGAGAGAGGAGGCCTCGGTTCTTTCTCCAAGATAGAATAGGGCAGTGAAAAGGTACTTTACGGCTTGAGTCGTCAAAATTAACTCAAACACCGCAAACGACAGTGATACGAGTGCGTAAATATTATTATCAAGAGTGTCCTTGCTCTTTACGAACATTATAAGCAAGAATGCAGGTATTTTTAAAAGATTAATCCAACCGAGGCGTATGAAATTTGCTCGCGCCTCTTCGAAATGTGGTGCTGAATCGGCAGCCGACTCGAATATTCTCGCAAGTAAAAACCAAGCTATAAAATCGGGCAGGGGGTCTATTACGTTGATATTCGGATTAAACAGCAGAATCAGGCAAAAAACAATAAGGCCGTAGATTATTTTGTTTTTTCTCTTTTTCATAGTTTATTTCTTCTTTTTCTTTTTGGATGCTCTGTTTTTCATTTTTTCAAGCTTGTACTCGGCATATTCTCTTTGCTTTTGCATAGTGTGCTCTCTGTGTCTGTTTACGAATGCAAACCTTGACGGAGTCTCTTCGTAATCGTTGTCTATATCTTCCGGCATGCAAATTTTCATATACGCCTTGTATATCGTGGAGAGGTTCACACCGACGATGATAAGGGTCAGAAGAAGAACAACGGCAGATGCAATTGCAAAAAATTCAACTTTAATTGCCGACTCAAAAATCGGTACTTCAAGTATTGCCGAAGCGGCATATACGAAAAGAGTTACGGGCATGGAAATTCTTGCTTTTTTTGCCAAAGCATCAAGCCCCACCTCAATCGAAACCTCTTCAATTCCCTTGAAAATAAATAGGGTGAGAATTGCAATGGCGAAGTATCTCGGTGCGGCAATATAGCTGAATAAGTCCATAATCTCACTCGAGGGAATAAACATCGTTATCACGCCCGCAATAAGCTCAGTAAGTCCTATAAATCCGAAAATTACGGATGCATAAAATCCGTTCCTGAAAGATCTGTTTACCGAGGACAGCTTGTAGAGTCCCATAGCGGCAATCAGCGCTGCTATTAAGTCGGTAAAAGAGTAGTAGGTTATATTTAAAAGCAAAAAATAACCGAAAAACAGAGTTCCAAATCCCATCTTAGTATCCTTTAGTTAGATTCGTTCATTCCGCAGCATTTTTTGTATTTTTTACCGCTTCCGCAGGGGCAGGGGTCGTTGCGTCCGACCTTGTTTGAGGTTGCGGGTTTTTTCGTTATCTGTGATCCGTCCGCAAACCCCTCAGATGTGGGCTTCGCAACCTGGACGCGCTCCGTAGACTGAACGCGCGGAACAACAGAGAGCACCTGTCTTACGGTATCCTCTCTTATGTCGTTAATCATCTGGTCAAATATGTCAGCGCCCTCTATTCTGTACATTGCAACGGGGTCGCGCTGCGCGTATGAGTTAAGTCCGATATATTCCTTTAACTCATCCATATTCTCAAGATGATCCATCCATTTTTTATCCACGTTTTGAAGAAGAATTATCTTTTCTATTTCGCGCATTGCGTCGGGAGCCATTCCGGAAACGTTTGCGAAAAGCGCATCCTTTGACTCATAGGTTTCAAGAGCGCTGTTTATAAGTTCTGCCTTCCATTCGTCGCGGTCGATTGATAAAAGCTCCTCTTCGGTGTAAGCAAAGTCTTTTTTGTCTTTTATCAAGCCGTTATACTGACTTCTGAACTCGTCAAGCTTGATTTCTTCCCCGCCGAGAAGGGAATCAAAGCGATTTGATATAGACTCGCTTATCATATTGGTTATCTTTTCTTTTATGTTGTCCTCAAACAAAACCTCACGTCTTTGCTGATAGATAACCTGTCTTTGCTGATTCATTACGTCGTCATAGGTGAGCACGTTCTTTCTTCTTGCAAAGTTGTTGGCTTCTATGCGGCTCTGTGCGCTTTCAATCGATCTTGAAAGAAGTCTTGCGTCTATCGGAGTGGACTCGTCAAGTCCGAGACGTGCGGTTACGCCCATAAGTCTGTCTGAGCCGAAAAGTCTTAAAAGATCGTCTTCAAGAGAGAGGAAGAATCTCGATTCACCGGGGTCGCCCTGACGTCCGCTTCGGCCTCGAAGCTGGTTGTCTATACGGCGGCTCTCGTGTCTTTCTGTTCCGAGTATGAAAAGACCGCCCGCCTCGCGCACCTTTTGTGCCTCAGGCATGATTTCTTCCTTGTGCTTTTCATAAAGCTCCTTGAACGTAGCTCTTGCCGAAAGAATTTCTGCGTCATCCGTATCCGAGCTTCCGGTTGCAAGAGCAATGAGGGTATCCTCTATACCCATTTTTCTCATATCGCGTTTTGCCATATATTCGGGGTTTCCACCGAGCATAATATCGGTTCCGCGTCCCGCCATGTTCGTTGAAATGGTAACAGCGCCGAGTCTTCCTGCCTGAGCAACGATTTCGGCTTCTTTTTCGTGCTGCTTTGCGTTAAGAACGTTGTGGGGAACTCCCGCTTTTTTAAGCACCGATGAGAGCATTTCGGATTTATCAATGGAAACCGTACCGACAAGAACCGGCTGCCCCTTTTCGTGACATTCCTTTATTTGATTGACGATTGCTGAAATTTTTCCGTTAATCGTTCTGTAAACAGCGTCGTTACGGTCGATTCTTATCATAGGTCTGTTCGTTGGAACTTCAACGACGTCAAGCGCGTATATCTGTCTGAATTCGTTGTCCTCGGTAAGCGCAGTACCCGTCATTCCCGAAAGCTTGTTATACATACGGAAATAATTCTGGAAGGTAATTGTCGCAATAGTGCGGCTTTCTTTTTGTATGCTGACCTTTTCTTTTGCTTCTATCGCCTGATGAAG
Organism: Oscillospiraceae bacterium; assembly: GCA_015064665.1. Next base: position 5,936 of record SVRU01000041.1, on the reverse strand, counting down.
ACCCTCGTTATAGCGTCTTCCGGGCATAAGACGGCCTGTAAAGGAGTCAACTATAACGATAGAGCCGTCCTTGACGATATAATCCACGTCGCGTTTCATAACGCCGTAGGCTCTTATCGCCGTATTTATATGATGATAGATAACGTTGTTTTCGGGAGCGGAAAGATTTTCTATATTAAAGAACTTTTCGGTCTTTGCAATGCCGTGCTTTGTAAGAACGGCAGTTCTTGCCTTTTCGTCAACGATATAGTCCTCGTCAAAAAGCTCGTCGTTATCGGCTTTATCGTCTATCTCTTTTATAACGTGGCGTGACATCATTCTTGCGCATCTGTCTGCCAATGTGTAAAGCTCTGTGGATTTTGCTCCTGCACCCGATATTATAAGCGGAGTTCTCGCCTCGTCGATAAGTATAGAGTCAACTTCGTCTACAATTGCGAAATTATGACCTCTTTGAACCATGTTTTCTTTGTAGACGACCATGTTATCACGAAGATAGTCGAATCCAAGCTCATTATTCGTTCCGTAAGTGATATCGGCGGAATAGGCCGCTCTTTTTTCATCCTGATTCTGACCGTGAATTATAAGCCCGGTGCTGAGTCCGAGAAATCCGTAAACTCTGCCCATTTCCTCACTGTCACGCTTTGCAAGATAATCGTTTACGGTAACGATATGAACGCCCTTTCCCGTAAGGGCGTTAAGATATGCGGGGAGAGTCGCCACAAGAGTTTTACCCTCACCGGTTTTCATTTCGGCAATACGGCCCTGATGCAGAAGAATACCGCCCATAAGCTGAACTCTGAACGGCCTTTTACCGAGAACTCTGTCATCCGCCTCGCGTACAAGGGCGAATGCTTCGGGCAAAATATCGTCAAGAGTCGCTCCGTCCGCCAATGCTTTCTTAAGTTTGTCGGTATAAGCGCGCATTTCGTCATCGGTCATTGCGCGGAAGGTATCGGCAAGCGCCTCTATTTTATTTACGGTAGGAATAATCTTCTTGATTTGTTTTTCACTGTAACTTTTGAAAAGCCCCATTGCATAAACCCTTTCTATAAGGCGTAATTATAACTATTCTACCATATATTTTGAGAAAAATAAATATAAAAATGTAAATAAAATAAAATATTTTACTAAAGTCGGGTTGAAATCGCACATTCAAGGGTGTATAATACATAAAAAAACATCATTCGGGGTAAACTTTTGATGAAAAAACTCAATATAGTACTTTACAGTCCGGAAATACCTCAGAACACCGGTAACATTTCCAGAACCTGCTCTGTTACAGGCGCGGCGCTTCATATAATAAAACCTATCGGCTTTGAAATATCCGACAGAACTCTGAAAAGAGCGGGGCTTGATTATTGGGATAAGCTAGACGTTACCTATTATGAAGGCTATGATGATTTCCTCTTGAAAAACGAGGGAGCTGAGCTTTATTTCTTTACGGCAAAGGGCGAAATTTGCTACACCGATATAGATTACCCCGAAGAATGTTTTCTCGTTTTCGGCAGGGAATCGGTCGGTCTTCCCGACGATTTGGTTTTCGCGAATTTTGCTCGCGCGGTAAGAGTACCTATGCTCAGCGGAGCAAGGTGTCTGAATCTTTCGAATACCGTGGCAATCGCCGCATACGAGGTTTTCAGACAGTGGGGATTCTCCGATTTCACAAAGCATCGGTAATTTTCACGTCTGCCTCTCAATAGGCTATCCGGATTTTAAGTCGGGCTGAGGTACTGTCGTAAGGAGATTTATGAGGGTCGAACAGAGAAACCTTATTCCCGTGCTGCTCGGAGCAGATTTGAACGCCTATTCCGTAGCTCTTGCTTTTTGCGAGGCATACGGCGTACGTTCGCACGTTTTTGCAAGATACGAGTGCGGTGAAACGCAAAGCTCGAAATTTATAACAACTCATATATGTAGAGGACTTGACAGCCCAAGCGTTGCAATTCCCATTCTTTTAAAGTTCGCCGACGAAAATAACGGAGCCGAACTTTTTCTTATACCCTGTGCCGATTGGTACGTTGAAATGCTGGAATGGGCAAGGGTGCAGCTTGGCGGAATATATAATATTTTTATTCCCGAAAAAAAACTGTTTTCTGAATTGTCAGATAAATCAAATTTTTACGCGTTGATGGAAAAATCCGATATTCCGTATCCGTCGTGTATTTCGGTTTCGCGCGGTGAGCGCGTGTCTTTAAAGAAATTTGAAAAAATAGGTTTTCCTTGCGTTGTAAAACCGTCTGACAGCTCGGAATATTGGAGAAACAAATTTCAAGGAATGAGAAAGGTTTATTTTGCCGCAGATTACGGTGAAGCAATTGAAATAATAAAAAAAATATTTGACTCAGACTACGGAAAAAAGGTAATAATACAAAAGAAAATCGAAAATGATAACGGAAACAGAGTCTTAACTACGGTGTCGGACGGCAGCGGACGGGTTGTTCGCGCGGTGTATGGTGAGGTGATACTTGAAGAGAGGGGAATAACCTCGCTCGGAAACCACTCGGCAATAATTACACGTCCGCTGAGCGATATTTGTTTTCAGTTGCTAGAATTTTTAACAAAACAAAAATATAGCGGAATTGCAAATTTTGATTTGATTGCTTCGGGCATGGATGAGTACGTTCTGGAATTAAATCCGCGGCAAGGCAGGAGCTGCGATTATCTGAGAGCATCGGGTGTAAATATAGCTGAGTTGATTGTTAAACTCTCAAAAGGAGAAAATATATCACCCGATTTTTCGTATAATCAGATTTATTGGCACCATCCTCCTCATAAAACGGTGTTAAATTATGCATCATTGAAAAATGCCGAAACGGCGAAAAGACTTTTCGAGGCGGGCAGGGAATTCTGTCCTTACACAAACGAGTTTGAGGGATTTGCCAGAAAAGCATATACTTTTATTCACAATTTAAGATTGAAGAATAAATTTAAAAACAATCGGACGGACGCTGGAAAATGAAACTTTCAAAGCTTCTCGAGTCGGTTTATGACGTTAAGTATTCTCCTTTCGGCGACGTTGAGGTAACAGGTGTTTTTGATGATTCAAGAGAGTGTGAAGCGGGTTCGGTTTTCGTTGCAATTTGCGGGCATAGACAAGACGGACACATATATGCAATGGATGCATACAATAGAGGTGCGCGCGTTTTTGTTCTCTCAAGAAAGATTGATTTACCAAAAGATAGTATTGTTATTTGTTCAGAAAACACCAGAAAAACGTTGGCAGAAATGTGTGCATCAATAAACGGGCATCCGGAGAAAAAGCTTGTATGCGTAGGCATAACGGGGACAAAAGGAAAAACAACCGCTATGGTGTTTCTATCAAATATTCTTCGTGGATTTGGCGTTAAAAATATTGCCGTCGGAACAATCGGCATAAGCGAGGGCGGATTTGATAACGAACAAAAAACCTCAAACACTACACCGCCGCCGCCCGTTCTGTTTTCGGCACTTGCCAAAGCGTATGAAAATGGGTGTCGGGTTGCGTGTATTGAGGTTTCAAGTCAGTCATTAAAGGACTTTAGAGTTTATGGTATTCCGTTTAAGTTTGCGGCATTTACCGGTTTGTCGTGTGACCACATAGGAGAAGCGGAGCATCCCGATATGGATGATTACGTTCGCTCAAAGCGGCTTCTTTTTCAGACAAGCTCTCTAAAATCGGCGGTCGTTAATTCCGACGATGATTATTTTCTCTATATGTCGTCTGCCGTCGGTCGCGTGATCAAATGCGGATTTTTAAATAGCGCCGATTTCAGAATAACCGATTTTTCCGACGGATGTGACGGCTCGGAATTTTACGTCAACGGTATTAAGGTCAAGAGCGTATTGCCCGGGGCGTACAACGCTGTAAATATAACGGTTGCGTTGGCTCTTGCAGCAGAGATAACGAAAAATAACCTATCTCTCGCCGTCGGTTTTGTTGACGGTATCAAGGTCAAGGGCAGATTTGAACGGTTTTGCATTAATGACAAAAACGTAATAGTCGATTACGCTCATAACGGCAATAGCTTCAAGGAAATAATATCACTGTCTCGCAGGCTGTTTTCGGGCAGGGTAATTTGTGTTTTCGGCTCTGTCGGGCGGAGGTGCTATGGCAGGCGGCGTGAGCTTGCTGAAGCTGCGGAAGCATATGCAGACTTTTCGGTTATAACTTCGGATAATTCGGCGAATGAATTTTCCCTCGGAATATGTGCTGATATATACTCTTATTTTAACGATAAGACAAAGGCAAAGATTATAGTAAAACGCGACGAAGCCATAACCTATGCCGTTAATGAGGCGAATGTCGGTGATTGTGTTTTAATATTAGGACGAGGTCATGAGGATGAAATCGAAATTTGCGGTAAGCGCATAGCCTTTTCCGACGTTGAATTTGTAAGGAATTTAAAAACAGAGGCTGAGTCGTTAATTATTGGCTAAAAATAGATAAGCATAATTTTAGAGCGAAGATACTCGTTTTTTAAGTATCTTCGCTCTCTTACGGCTTTGCCTAAATGACGCAGCCCATTAGATTATCGTATATAGCTTGTTTTAATTTTTGCTTCCGGCGTAGGGCGATCATATCCCGCTTTCTTTCCGGCTTCAATACAGTTGATCAACCAAACCATGTTTTCCGCGATACTGCGTATCGTTTGAAGCCCCTCTTCATCCTTTTCCACGTCCTCGCGGCATGAGCCGTGAATTATTCCAGGGTAATTTCCCGAAACTACGGGCATGGATGCAAAGGTGAAAAATCTGGTTATTTCTTCAAGCGCCGTAACGTTTCCGCCGCGGCGCGCAACGGTAACCGCTGCCGCCGGCTTATATTCGAGAGAGGCTCTTTTTGATATGAAAAGTCTCGACATAGCCGATTTAAGACTTCCTGCCGCGCCTGCGTAATGCACGGGAGAAAAGAATATGTATCCGTCAAATTCGGGCGCGAGCTCTGCGAGCTTCGTTGCCTCGTCATCATGAACGCAGCGTCCGCTTTTGCTGCAACCGCCGCAACCTGAGCAGGTCGCCATAGACGTTGCGTAAAGGCTGAATTTTTTTGCTTCCGCACCTGCGCGTATTATTGCCTTTTCTGCCTCTTCCATGGCTCTTTCCGTTGAACCGTTTGCTTTCGTTCCTGCGGATATAAGCAATATTTTCATAAAACAATTCTCCTTAACCGAAAAAACTTGACTTTTTTTGAAAACAGTATTATACTTATTATATATATTATATATCATTAGTTGAAATTTGTCAACCAATGGGAAGGAAAAACGAGTATGACTAAAATAGATGTTTTTTCAGGCTTTCTAGGCGCAGGCAAGACGACTCTTATCAAAAAGCTTATAAAAGAAGCTTATGCCGGAGAGCGTGTTGTTCTTATAGAAAATGAGTTCGGCGAGATAGGTATAGACGGCGGATTTTTACAGGATGCGGGAATTGAGATAACCGAAATGAATTCGGGTTGTATTTGTTGTTCGCTCGTGGGTGATTTTACGAAGGCACTCGGCAAGGTTCTCGAAGAATATCATCCGGACAGAATAATAATTGAGCCGTCGGGAGTCGGCAAGCTTTCTGACGTTATACGCGCTGTAAAAGAGGTGACGTCGGAGGACGCTGTTCTTAATTGCTTTACAACCGTCGTTGATGCAGGAAAATGCAAAATGTATATGAAAAATTTCGGCGAGTTTTTCAACGATCAGATCGAAAATGCTTCTGCAGTAATTTTGTCGCATACCGATACGGCTAAAGAGTTTAAGATTGAAGAAGCTGTCAAGCTTATAAGAGAGCATAATTCAGAAGCGGTTATAATAACAACCCCTTGGCCTCAGCTTGAGGGAAAAGATATTCTTGAGGCAATGGAGAAAAATGATACTATCGAAAATGCCGTAAAAGAGCTTGAAAAAGAGCACGAGCATCACCACGAGCACGGTGAGCATTGCTGCTGCGGCCACGACCACGAGGAACAC
>SVRU01000040.1 GCA_015064665.1 Oscillospiraceae bacterium | reverse complement strand
ATATCTTCTCTCTGTCCTATGGCAGAGTTGATACCTTCTTTAGAGCTAAATTTGTCTTAGCTTCTTCTTACTTCTTGAGTATTTTTTTCTCTTTCAAAGTGTTTAACGAGATTCCTCTGCACTTTTCAGTGCTTTAAGAAATTTCTTGTTGTTCAATTTTCAATGACCAAGTGCTGCCGCTTCTTGCGGTCAGCTTGTCTATTATACTACATCACGTTTAGATTGTCAAGAGGTTTTCGAAAAAATTTAAAAAATATTTTTTTCTTTTTTCAGCAGTCATTTTCCTCTTTTCTTCCATACTATATTATATAGGAACGCTTCGTGCTTCTTAAACATAGACACTTCTGATTTTGATTATAACGTATTGACAACACATCTAAGCTATGATATACTCATTACAACAAAAGATCAAAACCTTTTGATCTTAAGAAAGGACGATATTTATATGACACTTTGGGATGAACTGTATTTTGAAATTACCCTGCGGGGCGAAAAATCCGAAATCAAAAAATTCGTTAATTTCTTGAAGTCGGGCGAGCTCGAAGATTTCTTTGACTTTTCTTCCGATTATATTATATACGACGACGGCTACGCCGCAGCCGAAGACGGTGCAGAAACCGAAATAATATTTACGACAGACGATTACAGCATTGAAATTGAAGAACTTGATACAGACGAATTTCTTGAGTTTTTCTGCAAGGCGGCAAAGAATCTTGACGTTTACGGAACGCTCTACGACGGAGATGACGGCGAATTTCAGTTCACGAGCGCAAAAGGCGACTCATATTATATAAACTCGCGCAAATCCGTAAGGTTCAACGATGAACTTGACGAGGTTGCCCGCGACGAAGAAAATGACGAATAAATTAAGAGTGTATGCGGCTGAAATTCAGCCGCATATTACTATGAAAGGAAGACAATGAAAATTCAACTTTCAGATAATTTCACCTACGGAAAGCTGTTCAGATTTGCCATTCCATCAGTAATTATGATGATATTTACGTCAATATACGGTGTGGTTGACGGTCTTTTCGTTTCAAACATTGTTGGAAAAGAACCCTTCGCGGCAATAAATCTGATTATGCCGATACTTATGATTATCGGCGCGTTTGGTTTTATGATGGGAGCAGGCGGAACCGCCATCGTCGCGAAAACGCTTGGTGAAAAGGACCGCGAAAGCGCAAATAAATATTTTTCAATGATTGTCTATATTACTGCAATCGTCGGTATTTTAATGGCAACCTTGGGCCTTGTTTTTATGCGTCCGCTTTCCGAGCTTCTCGGTGCACGGGGAAATACTCTTGAGTACTGCGTTACGTACGGACGCATAGTTATAGCGGCAATGCCCTTCTTTATGTTGCAAATCCTATTCCAGAGCTTCTTTATAGCGGCAGAAAAGCCTAAGCTCGGTCTTGGAGTCACCGTTGCGGCAGGCGTTACCAATATAATCCTCGATGCCTTGTTCGTCTGGATGTTTGAATTCGGTCTGGCCGGAGCTGCCGTAGCAACATCGGCAAGTCAAGCCGTAGGCGGTATAGCTCCAATTTTCTATTTTTCGAAGAAAAACACGAGTCTTCTAAAACTTACGAGAACAAGGTTTTTCGGCAAAATTCTTCTAAAAAGCATTACCAACGGTTCCTCAGAGCTTATGAGCAACATATCAAGTTCAATAGTTACCGTGCTGTATAATATGCAGCTTATGAAATTTGCTGAAGAAGACGGTGTTGCAGCGTACGGTGTTATTATGTACATCAGCTTTATATTTATTGCAATGTTTATAGGTTATTCCATCGGCTGCGCTCCGATTATAAGCTATCACTACGGCGCGCAAAACAAGAACGAGCTAAAAAACATTCTGAGAAAAAGCACGGCAATCACTTTTGGCGCCGGATTTTTAATGCTCGCCTTCGGTTTCTTTTTTTCGTCACCTCTTGCAAGAATATTCGTCGGCTACGACAGCTCGCTTCTTGAAATGACAGCAAAAGGACTAAAAATATTTTCTCTCTCGTTTTTGTTTTCCGGCTTCTGCATTTTTGCCTCATCCTTCTTTACGGCGTTAAACAACGGTCCCGTGTCCGCCGCAATTTCTTTTCTAAGAACCTTGGTTTATCAAATCGTACTCGTCCTGCTTCTCCCTGCGTTGTTTAAACTTGACGGAATATGGTATTCCATGTTAGCGGCTGAAATTCTCGCATTTGTCACCACCTTGGCGTTTCTTTTCGCAAAGAAGAAAAAATACGGTTATATGTAAATATTTGTTTTCATTATAAAAAGAGGACAGTTCTGAATTTAAAGTCAGACTATCCTCTTTAATTTTACACGGCACCTGTACAAAATCATATTTGCACTATTTTACCCTTTTTGTATCTATGATATATTACGAGAAAAGCAACGGTATTTCCGACAAAGTGCAATATCCAAGAGCAAGTATAACACAAATATACGTTGTCAATAGTGTGCTCAATCAGCTCAAGCCTCGGATATATTGCTTCAAGCCACAAAACCCTGAATCCCAAAACCGCAATAATAGATATCAGCATTGGGACAATTGAATATCCAAAAGCTTTCGTCGAGCTTATAAAAATATTTGCCACCGTAGCCATGGGCATAAAAATCAACACGTGTCTCATTCGCGAAACGGCAAACCGAACAGCTTCGGGAGCATCGGGTATGTAAAGAGAGAGCACCTGCTCGCGCAATGCAAAAATCGTTAAGCTGGCAACCATTTGCACGGATACCGCAACAATGAGACAGGTTAATATCGACAACTTTACGCGTTTGGGCTTTTCCGCACCTACGTTCTGCCCTACGAAAGCAACGGTAGCAACGCTGAATCCGTTGGTAAAGCTGCCCGAAAGCGATTCAAGCGTGCTTGCCGCGGCATTGCCCGCGGTTGCGTATAGGCCGTAAGAATTTATCGCGGCGTTCATTTGAACGTTTGAGAGAGCGAAAAGCATGGTATTGAATGCCGAGGGAATTCCGAACCTTAAAATATTTTTTAGCTCTCCGAATGAAAATCTTATGTTTTTAAAGCTGAAATTACACGCACCCTTGTCGCGCAATATGTAAACGAATGATAAAACCGCGCCGACGTACTGAGAAATCGTAGTCGCCAACGCAACTGCTGCCGCCTTTTGTGCAAAAACAAGACACAGAAGATAGTTTAGCACCACGTTCACAACTCCCGCAATAACGAGATATATAAACGGCTTTTGCGTATCGCCCGACGTCCTTATAACTCCCGAGGCAAAATTATAAACCATAATAGCAGGAATGCCTATGGCGTACAAATTCATATATTGGGCAGACTGCGTAAAATACTCTTCCTCGCATCCGGAGGCAACGAGCAAGGGCTTTGAAAAAACAAGACAAAGAACAGTGACGAAAAGTCCAAAAAGGAAAGAAAATATCAAAGACGTGCTTACTACTATCCTTGCTCGCTTCCCATCATTCTGACCGAGACATCTTGCCAAAACCGCATCGACGCCTGCGGAAAGACCGAGAAAGCTGCTGACAAGAAGACCTACTATAGGTCCGACAGCGCCAACTGCGGCAACTGCGCTTGCATCACCCATCTGCCCGACAACCATCAGGTCAACCGCGTTAAAGCCGACCTGAATCAACGCGCCGAGTATAATCGGTATGGAAAATTTTATTACGGACTTTAGGATTGGACCTTCGGTCATGACGACTTTTCTCAAAATCAACACCCCCACGTCTTTCATCATAGTTGTTATACCACACTTAAAACAATAAGTCAAGAATCTCGCATAAATAAAATCGTTTTTTATAAATTTAAAGTATTATTTAACACTTTTATATTGGCTTGACAAAGATCTGTCTTTGTGATAAAATATGCTTGATATTAAATAAGCGAAAGGACTGGACAAAAATGCTCGATTGGCTAAAAAAATTAAACTGGGGGCACTTAATCATTGCTGCGCTTCTAACCGTAATCGGTTTATGCTTTCTGTTTTTTTCTTCATCGCTCGTTGCGGTTACGGTCATTTCGGGAATTATCATTTCCCTGTTCGGAGCTTTTCTTGGATTCGTTGGATTTAAAAATCCGAAACGCGATTTAAAGTTCATTATTTTAATTTCAGCCGCTTCTTTATGCTTTGTCAGCGGCGTAGTAACGGCAATTTTGAACGACAAAGCAATGGAATTTCTTATAGCGGCAATCTGTCTTGTGACGGTTGTAGACGGAAGCTTCAAGCTTAACCTCTCAATCAGAGCAAAAAAATACAATCTGGACGCTTGGTGGATAATTACCGCGATATCTGTCCTAGTAATATTATCAGCATTTTTCTTGGCAAAATTTACTCCGCAAAATTACAAAGCGGCTTCCGTTTGGCTTGGTATAACGATGCTTATAAATTCAGCGTCAAACTTTATTGCACCGTCCTTTATAGCAAAATGCCAAATGGCGCAAAAGGCAGAAATATATTACGAAGCGCACGACAATGACGAGTAAAAAAGCAAAACGAAAATGAGAATATATAAGTCCAAAAATCTTATGGGCGACGACGCAATAGGAATCGTGCGCTCAGCACCTACGCAGATTTGCCCCGACCATACCCACGATTATATAGAAATAGTTTACGTGACACGGGGTCAGGCGACGGAATACGTTGACGGAATGAAATATGAAGTCGTTCGCGGAGACGTGATCTTTATGACACCGAATTCCATTCATTCAATCACTCCCGGGCAGGAATATGAAAAAATAGAAATATTTTTCTCGCCCGTTCTTATCGGCACCGCGCTTTCAACCACAAGCGATATGATCACGGCGCTTGCCCTAAGCTCGTTTAACGACATGCGGGCAAATAAAAACTACGGACTTATCAGATTTTCCGGTGCCGATATAACCGAGATTGAATTTCTGCTCTCACTTATGGAAAAAGAGTTCTCCTCAAGAAGTGAAGGATATGAGCAATTTATGTGCAATTGCCTTAATCTTCTCCTGGTAAAAATGATACGCGGTTCAAAAAGCGAACAAAAGGACGTTTGGTCAATGATTGCCGAATATCTTAACGCAAACTGCGAAAAGTCCATTTCACTCACCGCGCTTTCGGCAAAATGCTTTTATAACCCGTCCTATTTCAGCCGCAAATTCAAGGAAAGATTCAAATGCTCGCTCACCGAGTATATCAAGCGCCTTCGCATTGAACGCGCCAAGCTTTTGCTTCTGACCGATAAAGCAAGCGTTGAAGAAATCTCGCAACTCGTCGGCTTTGCTGACAGAAGCGCTTTTTACAGAGCATTTTATGACGACACGAAAACCACTCCCGCAAATTACCGTCTTGAAAACAAAAAGTAAAAATCAAATACACCAATGTAAAAATTAAATATTGAAGAAAACACCTCGATTTGCTATTATTAAATCAAAATAATAGATAAAAGAGGTGTTTTTTATGAAAATAAATTACGAATCCTACAAAGACAAAGTAAAAGCATGCTGGATAGGCAAAAATATAGGCGGAACGATCGGTACGCCCTACGAGGGAACGCACGAGCTTCTTGACGTAAAAGGATTTACCACTGAACCGGGCGAACCCCTGCCCAACGACGACCTCGACCTTCAGCTCATATGGCTTCACGCACTTGAAAACGAGGGCGCAAATAACATCTCGTCTGAGCTGCTGGGTGAATATTGGCTTGACCTTATAACACCTTATTGGGCAGAGTACGGAATCGGCAAGACCAATATGCAACGCGGACTTACTCCACCTACGAGCGGTGACGTCAATAACGACTGGAAAAACTCAAACGGAGCTTGGATAAGAACCGAAATATGGGCTTGCGCCGCCCCTGCCACGCCCGAGCTTGCCGTGAAATTTGCAATTGAAGACGCAAAGGTTGATCACGGCACAGGCGAAGGCACCTATGCCGCGGCATTCGTTGCAGCAATGCAAAGCTCGGCATTCGCGCTTTCAACCGCACGAGAGTGCATTGATATAGCCTTCAGCGCAATACCCGAAAGCTCAAGAGTTTACAAAAGCGTGCGCGCCGTCATTGATTGCTACGACACGGGTAAGGATTGGCAGACTGCACGCAACACCGTGCTTGATATGAACTCCGATTTAGGCTCAGGCTGGTTTGAAGCACCGTCAAACGTTGCCTACTCAGTGCTTGGTCTGCTTTACGGAGAGAACGATTTCAAAAAATCCGTGCTTCTTGCCACCAACTGCGGCGACGATACCGACTGCACGGCAGGTACGGTTGGTGCAACACTCGGCCTGCTTTTCGGAACGAAAATAATCCCTGAGGATTGGAGTGATTATATCGGTGACAAGATAATCACCTGCTCCGTCGTAAATATAAGCGTCGGAAGGCTTCTCCCCAAAACCTGCGCCGAGCTTAGCGAAAGAGTGTGCGCTATTGCGCCGTCGGTGCTCTACTCATACGAAGCAAAATTCCATACGAAATTCAGACGTCTTGCCTCGACCTCATTTACCGACGGCGACTCCACGTCAGAAGGTGCGTACGCTGAGCTTCAGGAACGCATAACGCAGGTCAAGGAAAAGCATCTTTCGCTGAAAGAAAACTCGGTGGAAACGGAAAAGGCTGCCCTTAAAGTAAGAGCCGCCGCATCAAAGGTGGAAATTACCGCAAACGACGAAATCAAGGTTGAGGTCGATTTTGTTCAACGCGGCTGCGTTCAGCTCAGACAGTATCCGCTTGAATTAAGGTGGATCCTGCCCGACGGTTTTAGCGCGGAAGGTCCTAAAAGCGCGATAATCAAAACGGACGATACTCCGGTGCATACGCATCACGGTTACGGAAAGCTCAGCTTGAATTACACACTTCGTTCGGGAGATTCGGTGCTTGCAAAGCAAAGATGTATTCTTGAAATCACATCTCCGGGAAGACATACCGCAATTTATCTCCCTCTCGTTTTCCTTGGATAATTTTCAAAAAAGAAATATATAATTACGGCAAGGGCTGGAATTTAACACGCCCTTGCCGTTTTCATTTGACTCCGCTAAACAAACCTGCTTTGTCAGCTATACATATTGTTCTTTGACATATACTCATAGAGCTGCTCGCCGTGATTCTGCTCTTCCTTCTGAATATGATTTAAGGTGTCGCGCAGAGTCGGACTCGTAAATTCAAATATGGAGGTATCATAGAGAGAAGAAACGTGTTTTTCCATGGCTAACGCATCCTTGCACAAAAATGCGTCTCGCTGTTTTTCCGATTCCGTGCAAGAGGACAGGGGGCACTCGAGCTTTTGCGATACCGCAGTTGGCGCGGCGCTTGTGGAAACCTCCTCGCCGGACATAATACGGGAAAGGGTGGAAAGGTGGCTCTCCTCGGTGCTTTTAATGCTTTTAAACAGAGATTTAAGACAGGGGTCGCAGGCATCCTGCTCGTATTTGCCGTACTTTTCAATGCAAAGCTGCTCCTGTGATTTGAGGTCTGATATCAAAGTGTTTTCCTTCTGTGTTAGGTTCATATTCTTTTCTCCTTTCGTTGCCGCTTTTGTTCGGCAGTTATTTTCATTGTTTCCAAATAATTCCCGTTTTATTCAAAAAGCTTTCTATCTATTGTAAATTTTTTAAAATATCTTTATTTTTTAAAAGCTTTGTGATATAATGTTATAATGGATAGATATCAATAATCAAGAAACACATGTTTGAGGACATAAATATGGCAAAAACAAAAAACTGCTGCGATGGAAAAATCAAAGAGCGTCTTGGAAAGGTTGGCGGTCAAGCCGTCATCGAAGGCGTTATGATGAAAGCCGGAGACAGAACCGTTACAACCTGCAGGAAGGAAGACGGAACTATATTCGTAAACGACGATTCGTTTATATCGATCAGAAAAAAAATAAAATTTTTAAATATACCTATTCTGCGCGGAATCGTTAACTTTATTGAAATGCTGATTCTCAGCTTTAAAACACTCGGTGTTTCGGCGGAAGCTCTTGATATAGACAGTGAAAAAGACAAAGAGAAAAAAGCCAAAGGCAAATCAACGACGACCGATATAATTATGGTTGTCGGCATGGTTTTGGGAATACTTTTGGCGGTTGGACTTTTTATAGTTCTTCCCGGACTCTGCTCCGACCTTGTTGAATTCCTTTGCAAAAAATTCGGCGGATTCACCCTAAACGAAACGGTAAAAGCGATTATCGAAGGTGTCATGAAGGTAATTATATTTATCTCCTATCTGCTCATCGTTTCGATAATGCCGGACATCAAACGTACGTTTATGTATCACGGCGCCGAGCATAAATCAATTGCATGCTTTGAAGCGGGAGCCGAGCTCACCCCCGAAAACGCAGAAAAATATACCCGTCTGCACCCCCGTTGCGGAACGAGCTTTATGTTCGTTATGATATTCATAGGAATACTTGTCGGCGTAATCCTTAACAACCTTATGCCTAACGCCAACCGCCTTGTGCTTTCCTTGATAAGACTCGCTATTCTTCCCGTCATTGTCGGAGTAGGCTACGAATTCATAATGTTTGCGGGAAAGCATGATAATTTCCTTACGCGCGCTCTATCTGCGCCAGGCTTATGGATGCAAAAAATAACGACCCGCGAGCCCACACGCGATATGCTCGAGATAGCCATTATTTCCATAAAGTGTGCTCTTCGCGACGATTTTCCCGAATTCAAAGTATTTTACGAGCTTAGCGGCTGGATAAACGATGACCCGAACGGTACTGATACGGCAGAAGAGTCCAAAAACGCGGAAAGCGAGGATAATAACGCCGAGGACGACAGCGACTCCGCGTCGGAAAACGGTGAAAAATGAAGCTTTCCGAAGCAATAAAGATTCTTAAGGATGCAGGAGTTGATAATCCGCGTCACGATGCAAGGATTCTGTTTATGCATTTTTGCGGCATGGATTTTTCCGAGCTGATTTCGAGCGACGTTTTCTCGGATAAAAAAGAGCTTATCGATGCAATTGAAAGAAGAAAAAACAGAGAACCTCTGCAATATATTACAGGCACGGTCGGGTTTTACCGTGAAGAGTATAATGTAAACAACAGTTGTCTTATACCGCGCGAAGATACCGAAATTTTGGTTAATTACGCAGTAAAAAACATGCCCGAAGGAAAAAGATTTCTTGACCTTTGCACAGGAAGTGGCTGCATTGCCATTTCAACTCTTGCAAACACGCATAACACACGGGCAACAGCGGTTGATATTTCCAAGGCGGCACTCTGCACGGCAAAGACGAACGCCGAAAAAAACGGCGTTGCAGACAGGATACAGTTTATTGAAGCCGACGTGCTCTCATACGAAGAAAACGACGGGTACTTCGCAATACTTTCAAATCCTCCTTACGTAACAGAGGAAGAATACGAGGCTCTTGCGCCCGAGATATTTTTTGAGCCAAAAATAGCTCTTACGGCAAAGGACCAAGGACTTGAGTTTTATAAAAAAATTATTTCAAACTATAAGGACTCGCTTGACGAAGAGGGCTTTTTTGCCTTTGAAATAGGCTCTTTGCAGGCGGACGCTCTCATTAGTATTTCACACGGGCACGGTCTAAGCTGTGAAATTATAAAGGATTGCTCGCAAAAAGACAGAGTCGCAATTATAAGACGGCGGTAACCCGACGCTCCGCCTCATCATATCATGTGATGAGGTGATGAAAATGAAGAAAAACGTTGCTCTTATATCGGGCGGTGAGGGATTTGAACGTGAAATATCAAAGCTTAGCGCTGCCAATCTTTTTTCGCTTATAGACAAAAGCTTATACGACGTTTATAACGTACATATCGACAAGGACGGATGCTGGTTTATCTGCCCTGCTCCCGCAGAAATCTATGAAGAAAACCATGACTCAGAACATATCTTTACAAAAACTTTTCCCGCTTTTATAGACGGCGTGTCGGGCTTTTTATACGAAGGCGGCGTTATTCCGATTGATTGCGCTATTCCCTGTCTGCACGGAGATTTCGGCGAGGACGGATGTATTCAGGGCACGCTGACGGCGGCGCATATACGTTATATCGGGCAGGACGTTTACTCCTCCGCCATAACGAGCGATAAAATATACACGAAGCTCGCCGCCGAGCATTTGGGAATACCGATTGCAAAATGGATTTTCACCGACGGCACCGCACCGCTATCCAACGCACTGAAAGACGCCGAAACAAAAATCGGCTATCCGATGTTTATAAAGCCCGCAAGACTCGGCTCTTCATACGGAGCGCACCCCGTGCGTAATAAAAACGAATTTAAGTCTGCATACGAGGATGCCGTATCCTATGAAAAAAGACTTATTATAGAAGAGTTGATTGAATTTGATTATGAGCTTGAATGCGCCTTTATTGACGTGGGCAAGCAGTTTATTATACCCGGCGGAAGAATCCGTTCGAACGGCGCATTCTACGATTTCAATGCAAAATACTCAAAAAACTCGTCTGCAAAAACCGAAGCCAAAACAAGCGGATTTTCCGAAACCGAAAATAAAATTACCGAATATACGCGTCTGCTCGCATCCCTTATAGGCATACGGCAGCTGTCACGCTTTGACTTTTTCGTTACCAAATCGGGTGAAATATTCTTTAACGAGATCAATTCATTTCCGGGAATGACCGAAACCAGTCTTTTTCCGAGGCTGTCAGGGTGCGTTGGCGAAAAGAAGGGTGACTTCATCAATCTTCTTATTGACGGAATTTGTTCGAATGATAGGCGTATTTGACAGCGGAGCAGGCGGTCTTGGCGCTATATCCGAGATACGAAAGATTGCTCCGAAGATTGATATATGCTTTTTTGCAGACAGAAAAAACGCCCCTTACGGAACGAAAAGCCGCTCCGAGCTTATAGAGCTTGTCAAAGCGGATATTTCAATACTGAAAGACTTCGGCGCAGACAGAATTCTTATGGCGTGCTGTACGGCAAGCACGGTATATCGTTTTCTTCCCGAGGATATGAGAAAAATTTCAAATCCGATAATCGAGCCTGCCGTAAAAGCAGCCTCCCGTGTAACGAAAAGCGGTAGGATAGGTGTAATTGCCACCGAGGCAACGGTCGCATCTCACGCCTTCAGGAATTCACTTGCGAGCTGTAAAAATATAAATGAGATTCACGAGTTGCCGACTCAGAAGCTGGTTTCCCTTGTCGAAGGCGGCGTCAAAGACGGCAGAGTCGGCTCGGCTGAAAGAGAAATTATTCATCGCATACTTTCCCCTCTTTATGAAAAAGATATAGACACGCTTATACTGGGATGCACGCATTTCCCGCATCTTGAAAAGGAAATCGGGCGATGCTTTCCGAACGTGACGCTTATTAATCCGTCGCGCGAAGGTGCAAAGGAGCTTTTGTCGAATATCCATGAGACAGGAAGAGGGAAAACGATTTACCTATAACAGATTTTATAAGAGCCCGTCGGATGAGCTTCATCCGGCCAGAAAGGACGTTTAATATGGCAAAATACAGAAGAGGCAGAATAAACGATGCCGTAAGAGAGGAGCTTGCAATCGCGCTTGGCGAGGTAAGAGAGCCTAAAGTAGTCAACAATTTCGTAAGCATAACCCGCGCCGAAGTTGCGCCCGACCTCAAGTACGCAAGCGTATATTTTTCCTGTATAGGCGACTCAAAGGAGGCTGCCGAGGGATTAAAAAAATGCACGGGTATGCTCCGCCACCATCTTGCAACAACGCTTAATTTAAGAATAACACCCGAATTGAATTTTGTTAAGGACGGCTCTATTGAGCACGGCGCGAGAATCGCAAAGCTGCTTGAAGAGGTTATGGGCGAGGAAAAATGAAAAGCTATCAATCTCTCTCTGCAATGGAGTGTGCCCTCCGTATTCTTGAGATAGAAAACCCCGCAGTTGCCATACATCAACGCCCCGACGGCGATGCAACGGGCTCAGGCGCAGCGCTGTGCGAAATCTTCCGTCAGCTTGGAAGAGATACATCTATTATTTGCGCCGACCCCATTCCCGAAAGGCTTGGATTTATCCTTGATTATACGGGAGCTTCGATTACGAATAACGCAATTGGCAAGGCGACCGTCGCAATAGACGTGGCATCGCCCGCTCAGCTCGGCTCTTTGGCTGAGTCGGTATCCCCCGTGCTTATGATAGACCATCACGAAATTGGCACTCAGTTTGCGGACGGATATATTCTACCCGAGGCTTCAAGCGCGGCAGAAGCACTTTTGGAAATTGCGCTCCTGCTTGCCGATATGAAAAAAATCGAGATTAACAAGGCTTTGGCATACTCGCTTTTCGCTGCCATAAGCTCGGACACCGGCTGCTTGCCTATTCAAATGCAACGGCTAAAACGCATATGTACGCAGCAAAGCTTATTGAGCTTGGAATCGACGCGGCAGATATAAACCGCAGACTGTTTTCAACAAAATCGAGAGAACAGATAAAAGCCGAGGGTTTTATCTCCTCAAAAATCGAAACTGACGGCACGGGTTGCATTGCGTACGCCTCGCTGACACTTAACGAATTAAACTCTCTCGGTTTGAAGCACGAGGATTTTGAAACGGCAATAGACGTTATCCGCTCCTTGCGCGGATCGGAAATAGCCTTTTTTCTAAGAGAAACGGAACCGGGCAAATACAAGGCTTCGCTTCGCTCCACGGAAAAAAACGTCGCGCTTATTGCCCAAAAATTCGGTGGCGGCGGCCACGTGCGTGCAGCAGGATGCTCTCTTTCGGCCGATAGCGTTGACGAAGCAAAAGCAATGCTTCTCTGCGAAATAAAAAAAGCACAGAATGTAAATTAAAAAACAGCAAAGGACCCGTCTTGAATATGGAAATCAGACGTGCTCTGCCGCAGGATGCAAAAGAGATAGCCGCGGCTGAAAAATTGATATTCCCTGACCCGTGGTGCGAGGAAGATATAATATCAACTATATCAACTGAGGGAAGCATGTGCTATACAGCTCTTGACAATGGCAGCGTTGCAGCCTACATAATAGGGAGACAAATAACACCCGAGGGTGAAATTTACAGAATTGCAACCCTTCCCGATAAAAGAAGACGCGGAATTGCCTACCGTCTGCTTGACTATACGGTCAAATGTGAGCGAGGCCGAGGCCTTGAATCCTTATTTCTCGAGGTGAGAGAAAAAAATACTCCCGCAAGAAATCTTTACTCCTCTTACGGATTCAAGGAAATAGGCTTACGAAAAAACTATTACAAAAATCCCGATGACAACGCAATAGTAATGCTCTTATGCCATAATAATACATATTAAGGACAATAAAATGAATATATTGGCTTTTGAAAGCTCCTGCGACGAAACGAGCGCAGCGGTAGTTCAAAAAAATGAAAACGGATTTACCGTAAAATCGAATATTGTAGCATCTCAGATAGAAACACATCGGCTTTACGGCGGTGTTGTGCCCGAAATTGCGAGCCGAGCCCATATAGAAGCCATATCAAAAATCACCTACGAGGCTCTTCTTGAATCGGGAATTACACTTTCCGAAATTGATCTCGTTGCGGTGACAAGCAACCCCGGACTTATCGGCGCGCTTCTCGTAGGCGTTAATTTTGCTAAAGCGTTGGCTACTGCAAACTCAATACCGCTCGTAGCAGTAGACCATATAAAAGGACATATCGCCGCAGCGTATCTGTCGGGTGATAGGATTCCGACACCGCCGTATATTGCGCTTGCCGCATCGGGCGGACACACCTCGATATATAAGGTTACCGATTATACCGAGCTTGAGGTAATAGGCGCGACGCGCGATGACGCGATAGGTGAATCATACGATAAGATCGGGCGAATTATAGGAATACCCTACCCCGCCGGTCGCGGCTTTGACGAGCTTGCGCGCGAGGGATTCATTCTTGCCACGGGCGACTCAGAGCTTTACTATGAAAAATACAAAAAAAGCGAAGCATACCGCAATCCCGATATGACCTTGCCTTCTCCCGCCCTCGCAGGAGATACTCTTGATTTTTCATTCTCGGGATTAAAGACCGCGGCAATCAATCTGCTTCACCGATACGAGCAGAGGGGCGAGCAAATAAACCGTGCGCTTTTCGCGGCAAGATACACCTATGAGGCAACCGAAGCAGTTGCAAAAAAAATCTCTGCCGCTCTTGAAAAAAATCCCGATTGCAATCTGGTTTTATCGGGAGGCGTAGCGGCTAATTCCCACCTCAGAAAAAGACTTTCGGCTGTGGCAAAAGAGCATGGCAGAAACATATTTATTCCGCCACTCTCACTGTGCGGAGACAACGCGGCAATGATAGGCGCGGCGGCGTATTACGAATATCTGAAAGGAAATCTCAGCGACTCTTCGCTTAACGCCAGCGCGCAGGACTCAATATAACGGAAGGATAAAGTATGGAATCAATAGAAAAAGTACGCGGAACTTTTGAAAAAAAGCTTTTTGAATCATCAAAAACACCGGTATCAAGCGCGGTCATAAAAAGACTTCCGAGATATCACAGATATCTTGGCGAGCTGCTACGCGAGGGTACGCTCAGAATATCCTCTGCCGAATTATCCCGCCTTATGAACGTAACTGCATCTCAGATACGTCAGGACCTTAACTGCTTTGGAGGATTCGGACAGCAGGGATACGGATATAACGTAAAATATCTGTACGGAAAAATCAGCGAGCTTCTCGGAGTTAAAGAGGGGTACAAGGCAATAATCGTCGGCGCAGGCAATCTCGGAAAGGCTCTTGCGGCAACGCATATGTTTGAAAGGCGCGGCGTTGAAAGAGTCGCAATGTTCGACGTTGACCCCAATATAGTCGGTACCGATATCTGCGGAATCCGCGTTTATCACATAGACGAGCTTGAAGCATACTGTAAAAAAGAAGGCGTGACGATAGGCGTTCTGACAGTGCCCAAGGAAACGGCGTACGACGTTTCAATGTCGATGATAAGAGCCGGGGTTAGAGGACTTTGGAATTTTGCCAACATGGAGCTTAAAATATCAGCGCCCGGAGTTATAGTTGAAAACATCCACCTCGGAGACTCTCTTATGAAGCTCTGCTATGAGCTCAAAACGAACGGAGAGGATGACGGAATATGACAGATATTCTTTCCTATATATGTGCTCCTCTTAAGATATCTGATAAAGAAGCCTTTTGCGAAGCATCGCGCGAGGAGCTTCGCGTGCTGCTTGCCTTGATAGAAAAAAACGGCATGGCATTTGACATGGACGAGATCGCCTCCCTATCAAAAACCTCTAAGACGCGAGCTGCATCGGCTCTTGTATTCTGGGAGGAGGCAGGAGTAATAAGAAAATCAACTCCGACTATAACGGAGGAGTTTGAAGAAAGGCTTAAGCTCGGCGAGATTCGGGAAGAGAGCGCAAAGGACGTTGCAAAGCACATAAGAAATTCCGGACTTGCGGATATGATAACCGAATGCGCGGCTCTTATGAAGCGCTCCGCCTTTAACAGCGCGGAAATCAAGCAGCTTACCGCCTTGAATGAGCAGTATGCGCTCAGCGAAGAATTTATCCTTACCCTTGCCGCGTATCTGTCCGAGCGCGGAAGACTGACCGTAACCAAGCTCGTCAACAAAGCGATAAAGCTTACCGAGCGCGAAATAGATAATCCCAAGGCGCTTGAAGCATACATAATAGAAAGAGAAAGCGAGAGCGAAGCGGAAAGGGAGTTCAGAAAGCTTTTCGGCATTTACGGGAGAGCTCCTTCAAAAACCGAAAAGGAATGCTTTAAAAAATGGAGCAAGGATTACGGTTATTTCACCGAAATCGTCGGTGAAGCATACGATATAGCCGTTACGAATGCTACACGGGGTCACATCTCATATGCGGACAAGCTTCTTAGCCGATGGTTTGAGACGGGCTGCCGCACGCTTGCCGATTGCAAATTGAGATACGAAGCCGACGAGGCGGAAAAGAAAGCCAAAAAGCAAGCAGAAAAAGAACCCAAATTAAAAAAGAAAACCGAACGCTACGGTGACTTCGATGCGGAAGAGGCTTTTCTCAAAGCGCTTGAGCGCAGCTACGGCGAAGATTCCAAGCAGTCTTGATTATCATATGACATCGGGAAAGGAAATGTAAAATGTACGTCAGAGAAAATTACAGCAAGGTCAAAGAAATAATAGATGCAAGAAGAAATAGGGCTATAAACGATGCTGAAGCTAAAAATCTTGAGGTTGCCGCCCTTTCCGACGATATACGAATTATAGACAGAGAGCTTCGCGGCACAGGTCTTCTCCTTTTTAAAACCGCTTGCGCAGGCGGAGATATCACACCTATAAAAGAAAGAAATCAGCTTCTTTGCAAAGAACGCCGCACCGCGCTGAAAAAGCTCGGTCTTCCCGAGGATTATACCGAAGCAAAATTCACATGTAAGGACTGTTCGGATACGGGATTCGTCGGAGATAAGATGTGTTCCTGCTTCCGTGAGATGCTGATAACCGAAAACATCAGATCATCGGGTATAGGAAAGCTTATTGAAAGACAGTCGTTTGACAACTTCGACCTTGACCGCTACCGTTACGACGAGTCGGTATATTCAAGAGCCAAAAACAATTTAGAAGAGGCAAAGAAATTTGCAGCTAACTTTCCCGCGGCAGCGAGCACGCTTCTTTTCATAGGAAAAACCGGCACGGGAAAAACGCATCTTTCAACAGCCATTGCAAAAGCTCTTATTGAAAGAGGCTTTGAGGTGCTTTACGACAGCGCGCAAAATATCGTTTCGGCGTTTGAAGCGGACAGATTTAAAAGCGGATACGGTCCGTACGAGCCGAAAGGCGATAAATATCTCGAATGTGAGTTTCTTATAATCGACGACCTCGGAACAGAGTTTGTAAATCAGTTTACCCTTTCATGCCTTTACAATCTTATAAATACAAGACAAAATAAAGGGCTTGCAACCTTAATTTCAACCAACCTCTCCGCAACCGAGCTTCTCGGTAAATATGAAGACCGTATTTATTCGAGAATTATGGGATGCGACTCCAAAACTCTCCTCTTTCTCGGCAAGGATTTTCGTATAGAGGGTAGATGAAAAGCAAATAAAAACGTTTTGTGTCTAAGGCTCCTTCCCCAAGGAGCCTTTTATATAAAAACCCGAGGGCGCTCTGCTCAAAACAGAGACGCCCTCGGGCATTTTTATTGGTTTTTGCAATCCTTGGATTGCAAAGGATTAACCTTGATATTCCTTACGGAAGGTCGAAGTAAACCAAGTAAAGCTGATTCAGATATCCCTCTTTAGAAGCAGCAAGCTCACCGTAATCAGGACGAATATCGTAATCGAAGTACTTTGTCTCAAGGATGTGAGACCAGCAGGTGTTGGTCACACCGTAGTAAACACCAACTGCGTCCTCGAACGACTTATCGAAGGAAGAACGAACGTTCAAACGGAGGTAGTAAAGCATATCAACAGTACCCTGAACAGTGCTGTCAACGATGCTTACACAGAGGTAACGGTAGTAGTAACCGTCAAGGATTTCCTGTGAGTGAGATGACTGATAGTCAAGGAATGCAGTACATGCAGTGAAGTTCTTGGTAGATCTTGCAATCGCGCCAACACGAGCACCGTTGGTGATGGTTGTAAGATATCTGTCATTTCCTTCAGCGGGCTTATAAAGCGGAACGGGAACAACACCGAATCCGTCTGCATCCTTAAGTCTCTGATACGAGCTGTACTCAAGAGCGCCAAGGATAATGATTCCACCGAAGAGAATCTTGGAGTCACAGAATCTTTCACGAGTAGCGATAAGGTTAGAGCTTCCGTACTTAGTGGTGTTGGGGTCGCCCGACATAACGTATACACCGGTTGAATTTACAAGTCTCTTACAGTTGTCGAAAAGCTTGTAAAGTTCTTCGGATTCCGCAGGATAGGTGTAGAGATAGTCGCCGGTAGCATCGTCCCAAACCTTATTGATAACCGTGATATCGGAAGAGTAAAGAAGTCCTGAGGACTGGAAACCTAGGAAGAGAACGAAGCCGAGAACGTCCTCAATATCTTCACCTGCATTAGAGGTACCGGTAGGCTCATAAATAGCAGCGCTGTAATCGATAACCTTATCATAGTCCCACTTTCTATCCTTAACCTCAATATAGAAGTCGTCAATCGTAAACTCGCCGTCTTTGTTAAGGTCGCCGGTTACGTCCTTACCAACAGACTCAAGAAGAGCTACGTTAACGGGAACTACGAAGAACGAACGTACAGCATCGGTGAAATAGTCTGATGCAAGAATGTACTTCTTAGTAAGAGAAAGTGTAACAGAACCCATGTAGTCATACATGTATCCTCTGTTGTTAACAGTCTCATCATAATCCTCATCCATGAACTGGAAGAAGTTACCCTGATCGTGTTCGCCGGAGTTCATAAGGTTCGAGAAGGAACCCTTAAGAGAAGAAGCGATCATATCGTATGCGAAGTTACAGTACATATCGGGTGTACCGCTTGCGCCTGACTTAACTTCACTGTGGATAATCTCGTGACAGTTACCCCAGCCGTATTCTCCGGTATCTGCATAGTAGTCGTACTTAAGCTTTACGTTGGTGAAAAACTCAGCATCGGCATTTCTGGTTGCAACGTTTTCATCAAGCGTTTCGCTCTTGGACGCATCCTCGCCTGCCATGTATCTTTCACATCCTGAAGGCAGAGACTCACTGGAGGAGTTGTGCGTCATTCTGAAGAAAAGATTGACGGGGGAATCGTTGATCCACGGAACCTCGGGATACTCTTCCTCTTCCTCTTCGTTCAATTCATAGGAACAAACATCGCACACCTTGTTGCCGTCTGCATCGGTATGCTTACATTTTTTGTTGCAGACGTCACATCTTCCGTTGCCCTTTGTATATGTATGACCTTCAGCGCAAGGATCGGTAACAACAGGATCCTTTTTACCGCATGCGGTAAGAGCCGTGAGTGCACTTACAGCCATAAGCATAACAAGAAGCAAACACAAAATTCTTTTTTTCATATTGTTCTCCTTTTTAATTTGCCTAATTTTGCTCGGAGAATCGGCAGCTCACCGAGCTAAAGTCTTGAATCACACCTCAGGATGAAGATATTTCGGGCATGACTCGGATACTTTGACGTTTTTAATAATAACATATAAATCACATTAAGTCAAGCTATATATTATTAACAACTTGTTTTTCTACTTTTTTGACAATTTTTTTCTTAGTTTTTGTATAAAAATACCATATTACTTTGACGCGCGCTCAGCAAGCTCGTTGAGCGTTTTGGCTTCGGTTGCAAGCGACTCGGGGCTGTTATCGGGCATAAACTCAAGAAGCAGGTGCTGAGAGCCGTCAAAGCAAGCAAGATATCTTTCCCAATCTGCAACGCCGTCTTGAAGCGGATGCTTCTTTCCCTCTTCATAATAGTAGACGTGAACGGTGTTGGTATAGGGAGCTATTGTCTTAGCATATTCAACATTGCCCTCTACGCCGCCCTTGGAATTTGGCTGCCAATACATACGAAAAGCGGGTGAATCAACCGACCTCATAAGGTCAAGTGCGCCCTCAAGCGTGTTTGTGAAGGAATTGTTGTGGCACTCCATGCAAAGCACTGCGCCCTCTTCCTCTGCAATTTTTGCGGCTTTTTTTGATTCGCTGATAATAAACTCGCGCTCCTCTGCGGTAAGTTCGGCATGATTCTTGCTTCCGCACCAGAGACGGAGAATATTTGTGCCGAGTATCTTTGCGGCTGCAATATATCCGTGAAGCTCCTCGGTATCGTGCTCGCCGAGCTTAAAATAAGTACCGTATGACGGACAGTAAAGTCCGGCCTCCTTCTGCGCTTTTGCAATATACTCTATGCGCTCGGTGTCGATGTATGGGGCGTGAACGTCACTTCCCCATTCGATTGCTTTGAGTCCGGATTCCTTTGTGTAGCGTATAACCTCGTCGACCGAAAGCTTGCGGAAAGAAACCGAAACCACTCCTGTTTTAAACATAAAAGCCTCCTTAGTGTTGTTAATATATTTCAAAAATAATTTAAGATAATCTAAAGCATTTAAAGCAACGATAGCTTATAATTATTATACAGCATAGAAAAGCAAAAATCAATCCCTTGAATTTTTTTTTACGTTGGTGTATAATACAGATGTAAAAAAATGCGGAGAAACGGATATGCTTCAGAATCTACACACTCACTCAACTCTATGCGACGGAAAAAACACGCCCGAAGAAATGCTCGATGCGGCAATTCTCCTGGGATTTGATTCGCTTGGATTTTCCCCGCACGCCAAAACGATACAGAACGCAAACTGGGAAATGTCGTGCTCGGTTGAAGAATATATATCCCGTATCGGCAGACTCAGGGCGGAATACGAAGGAAAAATAGAGATTTTCATCGGCACCGAGCTTGATTATTACTCAAAAGGAATTATTACGGCCGAGCTTTTTGATTACACGATAGGTGCGGTGCACAAGACGGTGAAAAACGGTGCCGTCATAGATTACGACCATGCCTATGACTCCTCAAAAAGAGCAATTGATTTGTTCTATCACGGCAACTCCATTGAATACGCCCGCGACTACTACGAAAAGGTCGTTCAAATGTCAAGTGAGGTTCAGTATAACGTAGTTGGCCATTTTGACGTTCTTACAAAATTTTCGGAGCAGCACCCAAAGCTTATTGATATAGAATCGAAAGCATACCGCAGCATTGCTCTTGACGCGCTTCACGCAGTCAGAAAGAACAGAGAGATTTTCGAGGTCAATACAGGTGCAATAGGCCGTGGATACAGAACAACCCCCTACCCTGCATCATTTATACTGGACGAAATGAAAAGTATCGGCTGTAAGCTGATTCTTACGTCCGACTGTCATGACAAGGATTATCTTGACGTACATTTCAAAGAAGCCGAGGAATACGTTAAAGCCCACGGCTTTGATACGCTTTATTACCTGACGAAGCAAGGCTTTGTCAGCAAAAAAATATAAACAACTATTTACATTTTATAGCACAATTCAAAGCATCGGAGAAAATCATGGGTAAAAAAAATTTAGACCTCAACAGTAAAATCACCGATTACGGAACGGCGAGAATAGACCCGTTTTACTATGAGCAGCCACCGCTTGAATTCGTTGACGAATTGAAGAAGCCTTATCACGAAAAGAAGCCTGATGGATTTGCGTGCAGACTTCAGTGCGCAGGTGAGGTAGATGCCGACGGAATCTTTATCGACTGCGGTGATTTTGCGGAAAGCGAGCTTCTTGCGACCGCCTTTACCGATTTCAAAAAATTCACGCAAATTTTTGAAATAAGCGGTGACAGATATCCTATTATACTCAAAAAAATTGACACGGATACCTACGAAAGCTTTGAAATAGAGATTCGCGAGTCCGAAGCAGTGATAAAATCGGGTGACACCGAGGGAGTGCGCCGCGCTATTGTTTACATAGAGGATGAGATGCGCAAAAGAGGCGGAGCTTTTCTGCCCAAGGGCAAAATCAAAAAAAAGCCTTGGATAAAAAGCAGAATCACACGCGGATTTTTCAGCCCCACAAACCGCGCTCCAAAGTTTGGTGACGAGCTTTTTGACGATATAGACTACTATCCCGACGAATATCTTAACCGCCTTGCGCACGACGGCACCAACGGAATCTGGATATACACGAGCTTTCGTGCTCTTATGCCGTCGAATATTTTTTCCGAATACGGCGAGGGCGGAGAAAAAAGAATTGAAAAGCTTCGGGCGGTTGTTAAAAAATGCGCCCTCTACGGTATAAAGGTTTACGTTTTTGCAATAGAGCCTATGCACCTTGTTGGCGAAATGGCTGAAAAATACGAAGATGCCACAGGAGCGTTTAACTCGGAATTCGGCATGCACGCAATATGCACCTCTACCGAACAGGGTAAGCGTTATTTGCTTGAATCCGTAGAGAATCTTTTCAGGCTTGTTCCCGACCTTGGCGGATACATAGATATCACGTCGGGCGAGCGTATAACGAATTGCGCGTCATTCCCGAACATTTTCCACACCTGCAAAAGATGCTCAAAAAGACCTATCGGACACGTGCTGGCAGAAACGGCTAATATTATAAAAGAGGGTATGCGCCGCGCAGGCACGGGTGCGGAATTTATAAGCTGGACCTACGGTCACAAGATGTGGCGCGACGAGGACATACTTGATTACGTCAGAAAATGCGACACGGATATCGCCCTCATGCAAAATTTTGAGGAATATACCTATACCGAGCAACTTGGAAAGTTAAGACAAGGCAAGGACTACTGGCTTTCTGCAGTCGGTCCTGGTGAGCTTTTCAAGCTGACCGCAAACGAAGCAAAGAAGCTTGGCAAGCCGATCTATGCAAAAATGCAGATATGCTGCTCTCATGAGGTTGCGAGCGTTCCGTATATCCCGACGCCCGGACTGATATTCGAAAAATACAAGGCTGCGCGTGAATACGGAACAAGCGGAGTGATGCAATGCTGGTATTTCGGAAACTATCCGTCGGTTATGAGCAAGGCGGCGGGCGAGCTTTCCTTCTGTGATGATTTTACGGATAAGGAAGACTTTCTTCTTCGACTCGCAGCAATTCACTACGGCGAGGCAGCGGCGAAAAATGTTGCTCTTGCATGGAAGCTCTTTGAAGAGGGATATTCAAACTACCCTCTCAACATAATGTTCAGCTATTACGGTCCTATGCACGACAGCGTGGTATGGCAGCTTCATCTGAAACCAAAGGACAACTACCTCTCAAGAAGCTGGCAGCTTTTAGACAAGCCCGACGGTGACAGAATACACGAGGCTCTATGGCAGGGTCACTCGCTTGAAGACGCTCTTACTCTTTGTGAAATAATGAGCGCAAAATGGAACGAGGGCGTAAAGCAATTACCATTTTCAAAAGACGACGAAGCATATACGGTATCAGCCGCTCTCGGACTTCTTTTCGAATCCGGCAAAAACATTCTTAAATTCTACAAATTAAGACGGGAGCTTGGCATTGGAACAAGCGACCCGCTTACCGTACTGAGTGATATGCGTCAAACGGTTCTTGATGAAATTCAGAACTCACGAGATATGATTCCTCTTTGTGAAAAGGATAAAAGACTTGGCTATCACTCGGAGGCAGAGGGCTTTAAGTTTTTTCCAAAAAAGCTTAAAGAAAGAATCTGTCAGCTCGAGGAGCTTTTGAACACCGAATTTGTCGAGGTGGAAGAGCGAGTCAAAAAAGGAAAGACTGCTCTTGAATTTTACGATGGACTTCAAAACGGAGAAAATTGCCCTCACGCATACTCTATGAACTCCTCGGAAATTCGTGAATTCGGAGAGGCTCGCCACTCGTTCAAAATAGGCTATGACAAGGAAGCAATAACCCTCGTTATAGACGCAAAAACAGAGGAAAAGTGTGTTGTTTGCTACGAATTTGAGCCTTTGATTCCAAGTCCGGCAATAACCCTTGGTGCTGACGGAAAAATCGACTTTGTGAGCGAGGTATATACTCATCACTCCATGTTTGGCGACAAGTTTGATAAAGAACGCAAAAAATATGAGCTTAAAGCCGAAAAAACCGACACGGGTGTGCGTTACACACTCAAAGCAAAGAGAGATTTGACAGGTTGGACTGCCGATAAACCTTTGCGTCTGCGCCTTTCCGTCGGAGGAGATTTTGTAAAGCCCAGCAAAATCAAGCTCCGATTCCTCGCGAAATGGGATGAATATCCCGATATGTTCATTTGGCTTATGCCCTAAAACGAAATAAAAAGCGGCTGTCTCAAATGCAAAATAATGTGCCCCCTGTCAAGTAGACAGCGTAAAAAACAAAAAGAATTTGTTAATTAAGATTCTTTCTACTCCCCCTGCTGCGCAGCAGGGGGAGATTTTTCGTCACGCAGCGGTGGCGAAATAATACTCGCAAGGTGTCATACAATTCAGACGCTTCTGGTAACGGCGAGTATTGTAAAAACGTATATAGTTTTCAATAGCGGAAACAAGAGATTCACGGCTTGTAAACTTTTTAAGATAGTACATTTCAGACTTTAAGATACCCCACCAGCCCTCCATCGGAGCATTGTCAAGGCATCTGCCAACGCGGGACATGCTTTGGATCATACCCGCATCAACGAGTTTTTGGTGAAATACCTTGTTGGTGTATTGAAATCCTCTGTCGCTATGGAAAATTG
>SVRU01000039.1 GCA_015064665.1 Oscillospiraceae bacterium | reverse complement strand
AGGGTTACAGCCTGCGTTGAGGTTATTCCCTTAGAGCCGTTCTCGAGCATTTTATCCATCTTCTTGTGAATCTGGCGGATATAGGTTTCTTTTGCTTCCTTGACGGTTTTAATGCCCTGAACGGGGTCCTCCGAGGTTTTGTTGTCGTAGCCCTTGGCTCTTGTTGCATAAAAACCGCCGAACTCTCCGAGACCGTCACCGATATAATACTCGCCTGCAATCTCGTGAAGCTTCTCGGTCGTTTCCTTTGTCAGCTGCAAATTCACTTCCTTTTCAAAGCGGGCATAGTTACCTGCGGTTTTAAAGTATATTTTATTGTCACGGAAGAACTCCGCCCACTCAAAAAGCTGCTCGTCCGTAGGCTTCTTCTGGTCAAGTCTTACCGAAATGAATTTAAAAAGATCTCCGTTCTCCTTGCCGTACTTAAACCTTTTTACAAGAGGAAGAAAGGTATCGGGATCAAATCCGTAGTCAACAAGATTAAGTCCCGTCAACATATGAAGCGGTTTTTTCATTTTTAGTTCTCCTTAAAATTTATTTACACATTCATTTTAGCACATTCGCTTTTGAAATAAAATAACATAAAAGAGCCTAAAGAAGCAAAAATATTACAAAAACGCTTTACAACAAAAATAATATATGCTATACTCAACCTATGAATAAAAACATTTCATTTATAGATTATAAGAGCAGGGATTTTTATTTTCTCTATCTTGAAAATCAATCCGAAGAAGGCGAAACAGGTCATAAATGGCAGGAGCATTCATTCTTTGAAATAATGCTTATAACCGAGGGTGAAAGCGAATACGTAATCGAAAACAGAAGGTACACTATAACGAAAGGAGACCTTCTTCTGATAAAACCGGGCAGCCACCATTATAAGCACAGAGTGATAAAAAGTCCGTCAAGCATATATTGCCTGGGATTTTTGCCCGAATCGATAAAAAACTCGGGACTTGCGGAGAAAATCTTTGACAAGTGCGAGCATATTTCGGCAAATAACGAATCAGCTATTCTTGAAATATTTGACGTATTAAAAAGGAAGCTTGAAATAAGTAAGCATAACGCCTCGTTTTTTATAAAATCGATTGCCGAGATAACCGTTTTGCTTCTGAACGACCTCGATCTCGACTCGGAAAAAGCCCCCGAGATAAAAAACACCGCAGTGCAGCATATGCTTGATTACATAAAAGAAGAGCTGTGCAATATCAGAAAGGTAGAGGACATCTCAAAGGCTCTTTTCTTCTCCTCTTCCTACACAAGAACACTCTTTAAAAAGGAAATGGGCATAGGCATTATGCAGTACGTCAGAAACAAAAAGGTGCTGCTTGCCCACAGGAGAATAAGACACGGCGAGAAGCCGACCGAAATTTATACCGACTGCGGATTTTCAAATTACCCGAGCTTTTACCGAGCATACCGAGATTACTTCGGCCATTCCCCCAATATGCAAAACCCAAAATGAATTGAGCGAAGATGCCTGTTTTTCAAAGCATCTCCGCTCTTTTTTTATTCAGTTATACCAAGCGACACATAGGTTTTCTTAGTGAGAATATTGCCAGAAGCGTCATATGTGTAAACATATGTTTGGTTTTTAGGGACATTATCCTCTCGTATAAGTTGGCTGATGTTATGAAGAGGCAAAACTGAATTGATGATAAAATTTACAGTAAAGCTTTAGTTTTGCCTCTATTATGCGATTCTATTTACGAAAAGTAAATATTATTTTCTGCGTTTTTTCTTTTCGTATATGTACCTTCTATCGAATTTGCTGACCTGACCTGAAAAATTTCCGCCAATTATTATTTCCATCAAAACTAATTTCAACAAAAGCAAGAAAAATTCACAAACAAAAGCAACTAAAGCGTAAAAACAAATCAAGATTATCATAAAAACATATTGCGGTATAAGTGAAAAAAAGTATATAGCACGAAATTTGTAGTAGAAATTAAAGTGTTTGGGATATATCGCATAATTTCTGATGTATGACAAAGTCAATCTGGCTTTTTTTGTTTGAGCCTTGTGAATTTTTTTAGCTCCTTTGAGATTTCTTTTGCTTAACAGAAAACTATATACTAATTTTCTTAAATCTATTATAAAAACAAAATCAAATAATAAGTTCATTAAACACGAAATAACAGCTATACCAGTCATTGAAATAAACCTCTAACCCGATTTTTAGCCGTGATTATTGCCGAAGCATTAAAAACAAAAAATGAAATGGCATAAATATCATTTTCGTTCCAAGTTGAAATAATATCACGCAATTTATTTTCAAGATATGCCTGTAAATCAATCATTTTGAAAATCTCCTTGTTTTTTATTGTAAAAGAGACCTCTCTGATTTTATTTGCTTATATTTCGTTTTCTTCCGGAAATAAAAATGCAAAATACTTTTTAAATTTGTTTTTGCATTTTTTGTACTTCGTTTTTCCAATTAATCCTTTTTGTTTTACCATATATAAATTTTTTCTACCAAATGAAATTGCGGAAAGGAACCCTGCGAGTGTATAATCTTGCCTTAAACCGTAATTTTCGCTTAATAAACTTCTTAATGCAGGGGTAATACGTTTTACACAAAAAGTTGTTAAAAGATTTATATCGTACGAAATCCAATTAAAACTTTTTTTGTAATAAAATTCAACGCACTTAATACATTCTTCCGGCAATTTATCAAGCAATTCTTTTGTTACTTCTTCTGCATTTATAATCATCACTAAATCCAGATTCATTATTGTTTTGGGTGTTGCGTATAAATACATCTCATAGTCATCATGCTTTATGCTTGATATTTGAGTTAATTCGTTGCTTTCTAAAGAAATTTTAGCTTTTTCAAAAAACTCTTGGAAAAATGAAAACTCGACACTAAATTTATCTGGTTTTAATTTTATTTCCTTTGAAAAATCATCCGATTCTTCATCAAATATATACGGATAAATGAAAATGACAAGTCCACAAATACAAGCCAATCCAAAAAAAATCCAAAATAAAGGACTATCCGTAGAAACACAAAATGCCGCAATAAAAAAAATTCCGCCTGCCACACATGCAACTTTAACTATTATATCTGCAGCTTTAGTATACTTTAATTTTTTCATAAATTATTCACTTTCATCTAAACGATTCCGACATAATGTGCTCATAAATATTAATAAACATATTTTCTATTCCCTGTAATGCTGTTTGAGCATGTACTTTTATTGCATGTTTACCTAGGAAAGAACTTTTGAATTTTTTAGGAGTAAACCATCCTTTGTTTGTCGGAATCAAATATTGAATCTAATCATTGGTTTCCCAGTAT
The DNA here is from genome assembly GCA_015064665.1 of Oscillospiraceae bacterium. The sequence goes on along the minus strand of SVRU01000039.1, from coordinate 21,149 downwards.
AATTTTAGTATTGTTTACTGTAACACTATACTGCGGATTAAGATTAGTCATATGTGCATAGTAAGTAACAAAAGTTTTTCCAAGAGAATCATTGCTTCTTTCTAATGAGAGAAATTTAGTATCATATTCATCCGAGATAGTTGATTCGCCCCCGTTTGTATCTAAGATAGTTATAAAATAATCACTTGTATTTTTGTATTGATAAACATATAAAACAATTCCGTTAGAAAGCTTTTGAACTATTCTTTTCGTATTTGCTCCAATTCCTATTTTCCATCCATCGGCTGTTTTGGGTATAATCAGGTATTTGTCAGAATCATTTTGGCGATCGATAATAAAATCGCAATCATCGCCCTCTACTATAAGTTCGATATTTGATTTTCCTAAATTAAAATACTCATAGGCTGCTTTAGGGGAATCGAAAGTTACAAAAAGATTTTCAAACGGTAAAAATGCTAAGACAATAATCAATATCACCGACAAACTTGCAAAGGCAATATACAACATATGTTTGCGAATCACTTTGCAATTTCCGATAACTATAATTGAACATACAAGAAAAATAAAACCAATTATCAATCTAATAATGTTATACACGATGCCATCCTCCTTTAATACTAATATCCATACGAAGGTGACTGCACATATTGTCCTGTTGTAACAAAAATGTATACTGCTGCAATTGTCCAGCCGCTAATACTAGCATTGGTATAAGTTGGCTGAGGTTATCATAGACGTATCTGTACTTTTCACTTCCGTTTATAGATACTGCCGTTATATTACCTACAGAGTCATACGTGTAAGAGTAGGTTGTTGCGGTTCCGTTTACTACGGGGAGCGCCTTTCAGTGAGAAAGGCACTTGTTGGGATAATACCAATCCCTTATTTCTTTTTCATTTTGTCTGCGTATTTTCTTGTTTTTTTATAATTAAAAATGATATCAAATAATATAAAAGAGGTATTAAACTGACAAGAAAAAATGAGAATATTATAAATTCAAAAACAGAAACACCTAAAAAGACAAGAGAGACAATAAAATGAAATAACAGTATTTTTTTATAATATTTTTTATAACGAATAGTTCTTTTTTTAAAAAATTCTTGATAAAAAGAGTCTATCTTTTGCGGATCTATTTCTATGATATCTAGCGTCAGATTGTTCAACTCAGACTTTCGTTTACTGCAACCGTATTTCATCTTTATTCCAAAAAACTCAGATATAAAATCGTCATTTTTTTCGGGGTATTTATATATAAGATATTCTCTTGTTTGTTTTTTACATTTTACAAAGTGGAAGGTGAAAAACTTATAGTCAACAAGCTTATATCCCAAGTTGGCCTGTATCCTTAACCAGCGTTCTATTCTGGGAATACCGGTGATAAATATCGGTCGGAATTTTTTAATTGTTTTCATAATTATTATCACCATCCCCATATCGTAGTAATAACCCCTATAGGTAAAGGCATTATTGAAACTGCTTGATGTTGCTCCGTTGTAATAGAATACGGTGAAGTTACCCCCTGATAACAGGGGTTGTTTGAGTTAAACACGTCTTTCAATTTTTCCTTCAAACAATGCCTCGAATTCTTCTAACGTTCCCTTTGTAAGCAAACTTTTTTGGCAAACAAAATAAAGATCTCTATCTTCATAATAAAATAGAACGTGATACCATTCTCCATAATCTATAACTTTTTTTACTGAATCAATCATATGAAATCGTTCTGTTTCTTCGCATTGATGTACGATTGTATTCTCGCTCAAATCCAAAAATATTTTTTTGGGTATAAAAGATTTTTGTTCTTTTTCGCTTAAAGGCAATAAAGAACCCATAAGCATAATGAAAAGAGGAATTAAGAATAGCAACGTTAAGCGGCTCCAATAAATCGATAACAATATTACAGGTATAGAAAATAATATAAATGTTATTGATGAAACAAGCAGATTTAAGCAAATCTCTTTTTTTACTAAAAACTTTTTGCACTCGCCTGTTAATTTTCCGTCAAATTCTATCATAACAGTTTTCCTTTCCTTATATTTATCTAGGTAATGCTGTTTTAACGGTTCCTTTTACTACGGGGAGCGCCTTTCAGGGAGAAAGGCGCTGGTTGCTTGTGATGTGATAATGTTAGTCAAAATGCAATACTTTAATTTGCTTGAACACTTCCCGAGGCATGAGTAAAGATTTATTCAAACAAATCAGCAAGGCATTTTCATCTAAAGAGATGGATATAAATACATCGGTAATCCCTGCAGCCACCAATTCTTCAACAGAACGCTGCAAATATACAACACCGTTTGCATGATCAAGTAGATTGAATACAAATATATTTTCCGGATTTTCTTCAATTGCTTTATCCAAAAAATCTTCAAATAAAGGGTATGGTACAACCGCAGATATCTCTACATAACCGGTTGAGTGATACCTTGCAAAGTATTTCAATCCTTGATCCTTCACTAATGACAGAAACGAACTTTCTTCTTTTACAGAATCAATCGTCATTACAATCCATTTGAAATCAAACACAGTGGAAATTTTAACTATATTATTAAAACTGCATTTAATACCAGAAATTCGTATTTCTGCTGGATTAAATAAAAGTTTTTTTGAAAATTTAATCACGTGCGACACCTCCCCATAAGCCAGCACCCAACATACCAATCGGGAAATGGTAATTTACGGTCTTTGCCAACTGGATATTAATATGGAATAGGCTGTTGCTTCCAACATCAAACCGAATATTTTTATATTTGCTTCCAATTTTCAATAATGTTCCGCCTGCTTCATACGCCTGAGGGTGATTAGGAGATAATATGCGCACTTTATTACCAATAGTTAATCCTCCATTTCTTCCCGTTGGAACACCTGCTTTAGCAGCCATTTTGAAACCACTACTGAGTATCTGTGAACCTCCTGCCATAATTCCACCAGTCATAAATGCATTTTCAAAGCCATCAACGGCACCGTCTACAGCTGCTTTATCTGCACCACTCCAATCGCCAGTTGAGAGACGATGACTGACAGCATGGGTTCCAGCACCAACAGCTGCGCCAATTGCTCCAGATACCGCAGCAGTTTTCAATCCCGCAACCGCAGCTCCAACAAATGCAGCTACAGCACCGCCAGTTGCGGCTGTTGCGGCAACAACGGCTGCTCCAATGACGATTGCGCCGATACCAATAGCTAATTTGGTTGCCCAACTCGGCCACGCACCCGTATCGTCAGACATATTAACCGGATTATTGAAAGAGTATGCAAACAAGTTGTATTGCACAAGATTCTCAAAACCTGCAGTTAATGCCTCTGGAATATCCGCATTTATGAATCTATGCGTTGTGCTATCGTAGTACCTCGCATTGAGATAGTAAAGTCCTAAATCCTTATCGTAGTAATAACCCCTATACCTAAAGGCGTTATTGAGACTGCTTGATGTCGCTCCGTTGTAATATGTAGTTGTGAAGTTACCCCAGGCGTCATAGGTATAAGCAGCTTTCTTAACGCCCGTGTCGGTGTAAACAGCAATTATGTCACCCTGAAGATTCTTCTCGTATAAGTAGGTATCCCAGACTTCTTCGGCATAAGTTGAAGCTCTGTAACGGTAGCCGAATATACCCGTGTTATTATAGAGATACACGGTTATATTTCCGTTAGTTTCCTCGGCTATTATCTGCGAGCCGCTAAGGAAATAATTGGTGGTTACACCGTTTACAGTTTTGCTCGTCCTTATGCCCTCGTCGTTATACTTAAAGGACAGAGTATTGCCCGAGGCTACAGCTCCTGTAAGCCTTCTTCCTTCCCAGGTGAACGTTTTGCCACGGTAGCTTAAAGGGTTACCTATCGCATCGTAGGTTATGCTGCTTCCGCCGTAAGAGGTAAGAAGGTCACCCCAGGTGCTTGTACTGTAGCCGTAATTGACTGTAGTACAAGTACCGCTCGGAGTTACACCTTTCGCTGTCAGCGCATAGGTTTTCTTAGTGAGAATATTGCCAGAAGTGTCATATGTGTAAACATATGTTTGATTTTTCGGCACATTATCCTCTCGTGTAAGCTGACCGAGGTTATCATAGACGTATCTGTACTTTTCGCTTCCGTTTATAGATACTGCCGTTATATTACCTACAGAGTCATACGTGTAAGAGTAGGTTGTTGAGGTTCCGTTTACGGTAGTTTTATACGTTTTTATACGTGTAGACGTATTCGATGACGTATTGCCGCTATCAAAGGTATAGTCGGTGTCTATAATAAACGCGCCGTGATTATAATTCAGCTGAACCTTATTCGTTCTCTGGAAGGAGTCGTAGAAATAATCGGTATAAATATCAATTGACGAATTCGGAGTCATACTCTCTCTATAGAGTCTCTGCAGATCGTCGTAATAATAGTTTACCGAGAGATTCTTATCCGAGAACGTACTGCCCGCAGTATATGCAAGCATATAATAAATATAGCTTAAATTTCCTTGCTCGTTGTAATCGTATTTAACCGCAAGGTCATTCGACATATCCGAAGTATTATACTCGGTTACGAGCTTGACTCTCTTACTTGCGTCATAGTTATATACTGTAGTCTTTCCGTTTCTCACGTCCTCTACGGTGTGAAGAAGCCCCGATTCAGTATATGAATAACGGTAAGCAACCGATGCTACTCCACCTACAGTATACCATACCTCAGATACGTTTTCAAGCTCGTTATAGAAGTATTCTATAGCAAAGCCGTTGCCGTAGGTTATTTTTTTGAGTTTTCCGTTACATGAGCTATACGTATAAGAAGCAAGCGTATTTGTTCCCGCCTTAACCGTGCTCTGATTTCCGTGCGAGTCGTACGTAAAGGTATATACGGTAGAGTCGGTAGTTACCGTACTGAGCTGATTTTTGGAATTGTATCCGTATTCTACGGACTCGGTATTTGTCTCCGCTGTATATCCCGTGCTTGTTCCGTTTACTACGGGGAGCGCCTTTTCTACGTTGCCCCAGATATCCGTAAATACTGCGGTTCCGTTTCCTGTAGCTCCGTCAACCGTAGCGCTTACCGTTCCTGTAGAGGTTATCTCATTGAAGAAATACGTATCGTTATCAAAATTATCCGTTTGCGATTTCAAAGAACCCCAGAAGGGTGAGCCCGACGTCATTTCATACGATTGATACGTTCTCATATCTCCGGGCTCTTTTGTGCCATCGCTTTTGTATGCTGCTGTAAGCTGACTTCTGACAAAACCGTAGCTGTTTACGTTATATACAGTCATAGTAATAAGCATTTTTGTTATTAGAAAATTAGGATTCGCTGCTTCTAACGGATATACGGTGATACCCGCCGAGGGATCATCCGTCACGTAATAATCGTAAATTGCTTCGCTTTCAAGATTGCCCTTGCTGTTATAACTATATTCATAGAGAACACCGCGGGTATTCGCTTTCGCTATAAGGTTATCGTCTTCGTCGTATCTGTAATATTCGGTTGTATCAAAGTCGGTTGCTGTTTTAACGTTTCCGCTTTCCTCGTAATATTCGTACTTTACGGTTTGGTATTCTGTAGCATCCACGACAGAAATATTATCAAAATAAGCATCAGAAGATACCTGTCCCGAGAAATCACAGATTACTTCTATCTTTTCAATCTTAGCATTAGCTCTTGTTTCAAAGCTTCCGCACACGAATTGCCAATCGGCGCTGCTACCCGAATTGAATTTAAAATCGAATTTATCAACCTCGGTGAAAAAGTTTCCGTTACTATACATACTGTACGAAACTTCTACACGGATTTCAAATTTTGCAGTTTCTGAAAAAATTGCTTTTGCGGATTTTCCATAACCCGAAACTATAAATTTTCTCGCAGGTGTCAGTATTCCTTCGCTTGATTCATATATAGTCTGAGTTGCGCTCTGCCTTGATGTCGGATTATCGCTATGTATCATCAGCGAACTTTTGAAATCTATAGCCGGGGAAGATATTTGCGCAAGATCGGTAAGAGTCCAGCGGCTACTCAGCGCCGGAAGATTTTGCGCCGAGTCAAGAGCATATCTGTCAAATCCTCCGAAATCAACAAGGTTATACGAAGCCATTTCCTCGCCCGTTGTTAGCATTACGTTATCTACGTAAACGCTTGCCGTTCTCGCATTCGTATCCCCTGTAACAACTATCTCTATCTTATAATTGCCCGCAGATGCTATATTGAAGCTTTCGGACACTCTCTTTACTTCACCGCCGTGCAGATAATCGTTTCGAGAGTCGTTTTTCGCAAACTCAAAGCTCTGAACACTTGAAGTATTGCTCAGATTGGTTACTCTGGCTTTTATACTGATTCCGTTTGCGAACACGCTTGTAAGGTCAAAGGAGAGCGTATACTTGCCGGCGCTGAGCTGTACAAGCTGATATATATAATTCGTACTTCCCTGAGATACGGAAAATTGTGCATCGTTTGCGCTTTTCGGTCTGTCTGCCGCAGTTCCCGCTGTAACGCCAGAGCTTTTCGTCCAGTATTCAAATCCGTCTGAGCCGTCCTCAAAGCCGCCGTTAATAAGATAGTTTACAGAGCCCTCTTTTATGTTTATGACTTCTTTGATATTGTTCTTTACGTTTTCCTGAGTTTCATACGTTCCGAGCGCTCCGTTGTAAAATCTCGTTCCCGCAATATCTCTGGAATATACGCTGACGGTTCTGCCATAGCTATCGAAGATATTTCTCGTGATTATATCATCGTCTGTACCGTAAATATCATCGTTTCCGCTAGAGCGAACCTCGGTATGTCCCGAGCCGTATGTGTAGCCCAGCGTTTGTCCTACAGCGCCTGAATTTTTCTCACTTACTGTTCTTACTTTAGAGTTTGAATATGTATATTCTATAGCCGTATTTGAAAATGTTTCTTTTGCCGCACTTATCAGTCCGGATGAATTATACGAAATCGAGAACGTGGATATAATTTCACCCGAGCTTGAAGACGTCCAGTTGCTATCCGTCCAAGACGTGCTGCCCGTAACGTAGTCGATAAAGCGGAGATATCTCGTAGCCGACGCTGAAACGCCGCCATTATAAGTAGCTGAGTTACTGAATCTTACGCCTCTTCCGGTGAGTACATCATATATAGCGGTCGGAGCAAGAGTCGTTGAAGATGCATAAACAAAGCGAATGATTTCCCAACCGCTGCTATTGCCGGTGGGAGCAAATTTTACAGTTAAGGGTTTCAGAGTCGAAGCATCATATGTGAATATAATGCGGTTATTATTTCTGTCACCTATGCTTGAAAGCTGCCACGCTCCCGTGTATTCGCTCGGAGCTGTGACGGACGAAAACGTGTATACGGTTTTATCTTTAGAGGTAATCGTCACTCCCGACGTTGTTTCTTTAAGCTTAAGGCCCAGTCCGTCATTATCTTCATAAACCCCTGCAGTTTCACCCTCAAGGAAAGAATGCTCGGTTCCGTCAGCATCGTTCCATATATACAGGCTTTTATTCATATTACTTTCGTAAGAATAATAAGACCGCTTAACCACAGACTGTTGCATAGACCACTTGAATCCATACGGTGTGATAGGCTGAGTATAAGGGACGTTTGCTACTGTAGAATACAGCGGCAGATTTGCTCTTGCGCTATCATAGACAAGAGACACCGTATAAGGCATAACACTATTAGTTAAAGTGATAAGAGGAACGTCCATAACAAGCGCGCCTGTGGCAAGGCTTACGTTTCCGCTAGCCACACCGCCAATGCTATGAGAAGAATAGCTGTAGTAGCTCTCTATTCCGTTGCGGTTTACATAGCTTACTTGCGCACAAGGCCGGTTGGCTGCTGCCGAACTGCTCATAGAATAAAAACAAGCACTGCTACCGTGGATATGTTTTAAAGCTATGCCATAATTGAGACTCGGATTTTCTTGCCAGTATCTGACTGCTTCGGTTATATCAATATTTGCATACTTATCACGCTGCACATCTACATGGGAATAAGTAAAGGGATCGCTTTCTACCGCTCCCATCGGTGAAGAGCCTTGTGTTTTTTCATATGTAATAGTGCTGTCCCAAGGAGTTGTGACAAAGTGAACGCCTACGTATGCATCTGTCGATATGGAAGCTTTAACAGTAAGAAATGCGTTTGAAATGTAAATATTCCTTGGCATAAAGTTTACATTATTTACTTTCCAATACATAGTTCCGTACAAATTGACTCTGAATGACTCAACAGAAGCATAGTTAGTCGTGGGATTTGAAGTGCTTACATAAGCTGTTGAAGAAGCAGCAAGCGGACTCCAAACCGCAGGATCAAGCGTTACGGGAAATGCTCTTTGCTGTGAGTTCATCCACTCTTCGTCTGCGCTTACAGTGAGAACGTACTTGCCGTTGCCTTTTTCAAGAAGGGTATACGAAGCTTCTCCGAAAGCATTATTTGCATCAAAGATTACAGGAGACGGAATTACGTAGCTTACCTTCCCCTCAGAGTCGGCAAGAGATATAGAGCCGTCCTCTTGCGGTATCGCCGTAAGTCCGTTGAGACTAAGCTCGAAAGCATAAGAATACGAGTCGCCGGCTTCCTTTATTATGATATTCTCTTTTATCTTATTGCCGCCAAGCACGTATTCCAAGTCGGTTCCCGGAAGAATATCTCTGTAGATTACGGAAGAGGATAGCTTTTCAAGATTCATCATCTTTTGCAGCTTCGTTTCGTTTTCCGCATCCGAGCCGTTCGTTACCTCGCCCACGGTTCCTTTTTTAGCGCCGATAAGACTGAACGTGATTTTCTTATTTTCGCTATGCAAGGTAAAAAGTTTTCCGTTTCCGGTTATCTTCTTTGAAAGCTTTATTTTGCCGTCAAGCGTTCCTATATCGCCGGAAATATCGTGTAAAGAGTTGTCTATATCCTGCCAGCCGCCGTTGCCGTCAGATATATGTACCGCGCCGGGATAAACCGCTGCCACATAGCTGCCGTCTTCAAGCCTGAAGTGCTTTACGTTTTCCTCTCGCAGCTCTTTTGCCTCATATATTTCCCCAATATTTTTCGCAGGGGAGTCTATATTTTCAGAAAGGTTTTCTTCTTCGCCGCTGCCGAGATTCTCTATAGCTTCAGCCGCTTCGACGTACACAATGGAAGGTATTGCAAAGAAAATAATTAAAAGTGTCAGAAACATTGAGATGATTTTGGTCGCAATTTTGCTTTTAGCTGAGTAGTTTACGTTCTTTTCCATTTTTTAATTCCTTTCCTGTTGATTTGTTTTTTGACGGGCGCAATAGCTACGCCCGTTTTTGTCTTTCTAACAGCTTAATACGAATCTTCAAGCTCTACTTCCTTAACGTCTGTCGCTCCGCCGCTTCCGCTGATTTCAAACGTTATAGTAACTCTGTAGTCTCCCTCAGATACTGCATATGTTTTTACAAACGTGCCATAATATTCATTTGACGTGATAACCCATTCTTCAACGTCTTTCCAGAAGAATATGAAGCTCTTTTTCTCCAGAAGAATCGTGATTTTTGCTCCGGTGGTTATTCCGCTATAGCCGGTGTATCCTGCCATTATATTTGCTGTTCCGTTTGAATCGATGTTAAATGAAGTCTGAGTATAATTCAAGTTATTGTAACGAGGCATTATACCGTCATCGGCTGCACTTACAGTAAAAGCTCCAAGCATGCAGAGTATTACAAGACAAAGAGTAAAGGAAATTATTCTTTTCACAGTCGCACCTCCCTTCTTTTTTTATTCTTCTATATGTAAATACGGATTTTTCTGGCGAAAACGGCAAAAATTCATAAAATATATTATAAAAGTTTTTTATTTGTTAACAATTGGTCACTGCGATTGACTTTATATAAGCGGAGTGCTATAATGGTCTGGAAAAATACAATGCGAGGACCTTTTATGCTCAGCTTATTTTTGCTTCTGGTAGATGAAGAAAGCGAAAGAAATAAATTTGAATACATATACAGAAAATACGGAAACGATATGTACAAGATATGTCTGAAAGAAATCGGAAATCCAATAGATGCAGAAGAAATAGTTTCCGATGCTCTTCTGGCAATTCTTGAAAATATAAAAATCATAAAAACGGATAACGAAACCGCACTTAAAGCATATCTCTTCCGCATTGTTAAGAACAAATGCCATGACCGCAGAAGGAACTCCGAAAAGCTTGATATAAGCATAGAAAACATAGACGGGCTAGCCGATGAAACGAATATTGAGGCGGAATTAGCCGAGAAGGAAGAAAAGGAAATTATTCTGAATATAATTCTGAAAATGCCTAAAATATACCGATACGTTCTTTATTTCAGATATAATGAAAACTATCCGATACGAAGCATCGCAAAGCTTTTTTCTTTAAGCGAAAGAAATACGAAAAAGCTTTTAAATGACGGAGTGAGATTTATTATTACCGCTCTGAGAAAGGCGAAGAGAAATGAAAGGTCTTAATATTTCAGCTCTGAGAGAAGCGCTAAGGGAAGCTATCTTAATCGACCTTGCGGAAAGCGAGGACGTACTAGGTGCAACGCTCCAAAATCCCGACCTATTTTTAAAGCAGATATACGAAAGACACGGCAACAACAAAAGCGCACGTTCTCATCTTAGCAAAAAACAAATTCTTGCAGCTCTAATTGCGGCTATACTCATTATCGCAAGCGCTGTTACGGCTATTGCATTTAAAGATAAAATTCTCGGATTTTTTGAGAGTAAAGAGGATACGAACACAAGCCTGATTTCTCCCGGCGGAGAAGGAACTAACGACAAAATAAAGGAAGTTTTCTTGCCTACCTATATCCCCGAAGGATTTGTATCAAAAACTTATGAATGCTATCCGATAGTGGTAAATTCTGTGTGGAGCAACGGAAAAGATAATATAATATTCGCTCAGATGCCGATTAAAAACACTCAGCTCTCCTGGAATACCGAAAAGGAAAATTACACCGAAGCACTTTTCGGAAATCAGCCGATTTATTATTTGATAAACAAAAACTCTTTTTCTGCCCTCTGGCATACCGAGGATTACGTTTACACCTTCGATGCGCCTTCTTCCCTCGGACTTGATGAAATTGAGAAAATAATAAAAAGCATCTCATATTATAAATCGGTTTCATAAAAAATAGTCCCCGTCCTGCCAAAACTAAATTAAATAGGATTTCTCTTTACGGCAGGGAACAAAAAAACGAGATAGTATAGCACTATCTCGTTTTTTATAGTTTTAAAATAATTAATGACTTAGCATTTTTATTCCGAACACTTAATGGCAGCGCGCCACTCTTCTGTGAGTCTGTCAAGAGTCCACGCCGCATTTGCGGGAGAGGTTGACGGCAGTGTCTTTGCCTCTATGGGTATTTTTTCTTTAAGATATCGGTTATAATACTTTTCTGCCGTCTTTCCGTTAAGTATTATTTTTTCTATTCTTGACGCCGAAATGACGGAAGAAATATCGTTGGGGACTGCGTTTTTTATTGAGCTGTCCGAGCTGCCTACAATATCGCAAGAGCCGATTACATCCCATAAAGCAAGGTTATTTGACAATAAAAGTTTGCATTTATCGGGTATATTGTGCGGCTCGGGCATATCAAAGATTTTAGAAATCACCTTCCAGAATCTATTTTGCGGATGCCCGTAGAAGAAGCCCTCTTCCCTGGATTTTACCGAAGGGAAGCTGCCGAGTATCAATATTTTTGAGTCAGTATCAAACAGGGGGGCTATATTATGAAGAGGCATATCACTCAAGTATATTTGTGGTTACGTAGTCAACGCCCCACTCGGCAAGTCTCTCGCCGTCTTCTATAGCATTAACCGTCCAACAGTTGACAACCATTCCCGCATCGTGAAACGCCTTGACGTTCTCCTCTGTGAGCGACTTGAAGTATACGTCAACGTCAAGATGCTCCGCCTTTGCTCTCTCAAAATTCTCCTCGTTAACCACGGAGAAAAGATACTGAGCCGACTGCGTGGGAAGAAGCCTTCTGAGCTTTACAAGGTTATCGTATTCAAAGGAAATAAACGTCACGTTCTCAAGATATTCAAGGGAGTCTATTATCTCGACTATCCTGCCGATTTCCTCATCGGTGAACTGGCTTTTCAGTTCAAGGACAGAGTGCTTATCATACTTTTTGCATATGGAGATATAGTTTTCAAGTGTCGTGGGACGCAGGTCGGCTCTATTCTTGGTTCCGTCCTTGTCAAAAAGCACGGTGGAAAGAAGAGTATTCATAGTCACTTCCTCGACGGGTATGTTCTCACCGCCGACTCTCTTCAGATTATCGTCGTGACAGACAACGAATTTGCCGTCAAGAGTTCTGTGAATATCCGTTTCAATTCCGTAGTAAGAGCGGTTTCCCGCTGCGACGAAAGCCGCATTCGTATTCTCGGTTTCGAGTCCCGAAAGTCCTCTGTGCGCAACCACGAGCGTATTTTTCTTATCGAATTTTTTTGTGTTCATAATTATTCTCCTTACCGGTTCTATTTTTATTATAGCATCTTTTTTAAAATAGTCAATAAGAAGATAAACGCATAAAAGGACAACCTCGGTATGAACCTTGGTTGCCCCATATTTTTCTATTATTAAAGCTCGTCTGCGTATAGGATTACTCGCCGATAAACGCGCCCTTCTCACGAAGCGTCTTCTGAAGCTCTGCTATGTCAACCTCACGGGGCATAACGCCCGCCTTTTTCGCAAGAGCAAGCGCAGTACCTGCCGCTTCTCCAAGGGTGATTACGGTGGGCATTATACGGTAAGAAGCCTGAGCGCCGTGGTCAGAAGAAATACATCTGCCTGCTACGAGCATATTGTCAACGCCCTTGGGTATAAGAGCGCGATAAGGAATGGTATAATACTCGCCCGGGCCAAAGTAATAATGGCTGGTTCCGCTTCCCTCGGGGTTATGTATGTCGATATCGTAGTTACAAGCCGCAATTCCGTCCTCAAACTTCACGCAATCCTTGCACTCCTTCTCGGTAAGCACGTATTCGCCGACTATCATACGGCTCTCTCTTACTCCGATTTCGGGAGCGGTCATCATAAGGAAGCTCTCCTCGAGGCCGTCTGCGTGCTTCTTCATAAAATCGTATATTTCATAGACCTGTCTGCGCGCTTCTATCTCAGCCGCAGTAACGTCAAAGGCATCGGTGGGATTTTTAAGAACTATTCTCGTCGTGTTGAAGTGGAGAACGTTCTTTATGGGAGTTTTGAAAACGAGAACGTTGTGTCTCGGATTGGTAATCTCGCCCGTCTCACGCGCTTTCGCATACTCCTCGTTAAGTCTCTTGTGGCTTTTGAAGAACTTCTCTGTATCTGCGTTTCCTACACGGAAGCAAAGAGTCATCGGCTGACAAAGGCTGTCAGGCTCTCTTCCGAGTCTGGTGGGGCAGCCCGCAAGGAAAGAAAGCTGAGCGTCTCCCGTAGCATCAACGAAATAATCCGCCGTAATGGCAATTTCGCCGCCTATGGTAGCAAATTTTACCGACTCGATTTTCGAGCCGTTTTTGTTTACTCCCGTAAGGTATGCGTGGAAAAGAATTTCAACACCCGCCTCAAGAGCCGTTTCGTTAAGAATATATTTGAGGTCTTCCTCGAGGAAGGAAATCTCTCCGAGACTCGTTACCGCAACGGCATCGTCTCGCTTAGCCTTAAGCTTCTTTCTTATCTCGGTGAACAGACCTCTGGAAAGGTCGAATTTCTTTCCGTCAACCGTAGTAAAGTAAGGCATAAAGGGGGTGACAAGATTGTTCACCGCCGCGCCGCCAAGCGCATTTCCCTTCTCTATAATTATAACGCTTGCTCCGTCTCTTGCCGCGCTCACTGCCGCCGCAAATCCCGCAAAGCCGCCGCCTATAACGGCTACGTCGTATTTCTTCATATCATAACTCCTTTTAGCTTTTTATTACATTTTAACATCTGCATATATTTTTTTCTTACACAAACGACACAAAATACTTGCACAAAGGATACTTTTATGCTAAAATTATAAAAAAATGTTTCGGAAAGAAAAATATGCAGACTCTACACACACTTATAAAAATGCTTGAAGCGGGCAGAAAACTGCACGTCAGCGTGCTTGACCTTTCGGGAATACTCGACCTTCCCGAAACGAAAATCCCCTTTAAAAGCATTATTCATTCAAAGGATTTCTGTTATATAGCCAAGGAAACCGAGCGGGGCAGACGAGCCTGCTTTCGCTGCAAGGCGCTCTCAAACGACAAGGCGGCAAGAGAAAAATGCGCATTTTCGGGCGTGTGCAGCTGGGGAATATACGAGTACGCATTACCCGTTGTGATAGGCGAAAGCACCGCAGCCGTAGTTTACGTCGGAAACGCAATCGTAGACGAAGAAGCGCAAAGGCTTCGCCTTGAAAAAACTGCGGCGACGTGTGGCGCTGACTATGAGCGCCTTCTTGAAAAATTCAACGAATGCGAGCGCCCCGAGTCCCCCGAGGAGCTTAGGGCTATTGCCGAAATCGTTGCGGATTACCTGAAAATCCTATACGAAAAAGCGCCTAAGACGGAGCGCAGATATCACTGGCTCGTTTCGGCAATGAAGAGATATGCGGAAAAGAGCTTTCAAGAGCCTATAACCCTCTCTGAGCTTGGCGCAACCTACCACAAAAACGCAAAATACCTAGGCAGGCTTTTCAAACGTGAGATGGGTATGAGCTATAGCGACTACGTGCTGTCCCACCGTCTCATTAACGCCGAAAATATGCTCAGAAATACGGATAGTAAAATTATCGAAATCGCTCTTTCCTCAGGCTTTAACAGCATATCCTACTTCAACCGCGCCTTTATAAAAAAGAACGGCATATCGCCAAGCAAATACAGAAAAATCAAATAAAAAATGCCGTTTGCTATGAATTTTCAAAAGCAAACGGCTATCTTCATTTATTTTTCGGTCAGAAAATCATATATTAATTTTCCTAGTATATTATCTCCGTTTTCGTCACACTTACCACCGTATGCGCAGTGTGTACTATGCATTACTATATGGTCGAAATTTTTATATCCGAAATGACGGAGAGTGCCGAGAGTGAGCATCGTCTGCTCGTATCTGTTCTCCATATCGTTATCCGAGACGATAAATCTCATACGAGGGTACGAGGGCAAAAGTCCGATATAATAGAGCGGAGCAGTCTCGTCTATTATCACTCTGCGAGAGTCGATTCCCCGCTCGGTCAAAACTCTGAAATGAGCGGTAGGCTGACCTGCATCGTGAAAATATCCAGCAATATCCGAGTTCGAAAGTCCTTCTCTCTCAAGATATGACGCATCAAAGCAGAGCATCATCGATATGTATCCGCCCGCAGAGCTTCCGCCAACGAAAAAATCCGCTCCGGGAAAGGTTTTGGTTATAAATTCCTTAGTCCATTTTACCGCTTTAGCCGCATCAAAAATGTAGTCGGGATATTTTGCCTCGGGGTACATTCTGTAGTTTGCGCTCACAACCGCCACGCCTCTGTCGGTAAGATAGTCTGCAAATCTCACCCCCTTAGCCTTATCTCCTCGCTCGAGTCCTCCGCCGTGGAAATAAAGAAAAACCTTGTCGGCTTTTCCCTCGGGCATATATACGTCAAGTTCCTGAGAGAAAGACTCCTCTGCATACGGAATATCTCTGATAACCTTCATTTTTTTCTCCTTTAAATAACTTCATTCAGTGCGCTTAAAACGTCATTACGCACTGTAGCGAGATTTATCCTCGCCCTTAGCTCTGCCGAGCCTCTGAACGAATGGAAAAACTTTGCGAGCTGACCTCTCGCCTCACGGACTGCAACCGTCTCTCCCTTATCCGCTATCGCATAGTCGAGCTGGAGAAGAGCGGTCTTTTTTATTTCTTCAAGAGTGGGAGCGGTATAGTCCTCGCCTCTGAGCGCCTTAGTTATCTCCGAGAACAAAAACGGGTTTCCTATAGCGCCTCTGCCTATCATAATTCCATCAGCTCCCGTGTCTCTCAATACACGCACCGCATCCTCGGCAGACCTTATATCTCCGTTCGCAAACATGGGTATATGCACACTTTTCTTTACATCTGCGACTTTTTCCATATCCGCCTCGCCCGAATAGAGCTGAGATTTAGTTCTGCCGTGAACAGTTAATGCCCTGGCTCCCGCTTCTTCGGCAGCGAGTGCGCACTCGACTGCGTTTATATTATCTATATCTATTCCGAGTCGGATTTTCACCGTGGTGGGCAAGGGTGTGGCATTCGCAACCGCCCTCGTTATATCGTATATGAGCGACGGGTTTCTCATAAGGGCACTTCCCTCTCCGTTCGAGAAAATCTTATGAACGGGGCATCCCATATTTATATCAATCGCTACGGGAAGAGCGCCTCCGCCGTTAAAGGAAGAAAGTATACCCGCCGCCTCTGCCATAATGTCGGGCTCGCTGCCGAATATCTGAATTGCGGTGGGCGCTTCCTCTCTCGTTATCTTGGCGAGAACGAGAGTCTTCTTGTCCTTATAGACAGTTGCCTTTGCGCTCACCATTTCGGTAACCGAGTATTCAGCGCCAAATTCAAAGCATATTCTGCGCATAGCGTAATCGGAAAATCCCGCCATAGGCGCAAGAGCTATGCCGTGCCGAAGCACGACGTTTCCTATTTTCATAAATTAAATTCTTACCTCAGCCTTACCCTCGGAATACTCTATTCTGTTTCCGTCCGAATAAAACCTGTCGATATATTCAAAGTACTCTTCCTTGGATGCGAACATAGGAGTAAATTCTTCCTTGATTCGAATAGCCTCTTTTGCTCCGTCGGAAAGAAGAATATAGAGCATATTAAGCTGCCACTCAGCACACTTCGTGCAGGCGAGGTCGGGATTTGCTATATAGTAGTTGTCACCGTGAGAGGTGCCTATAGCTCCGGGCGCATAGGGGTGAATAGAGGGGAAAAGAAGAGAGATATCGCCCATATCGGTGCTTCCCGTGCCGTATCTTTCATTAAGCTGGAATTCCGCATCGGGATATGCAGCCTTTGCCGCGCGTCTTGCGACCTCTATCATATTCTTGTCGTTCTGAAGAGGAGCATAGCCGGGAGCGTCAATTATCTCAACGTTAGCGCCGATAGAGAGCGCAGCGCCCGTAAGCGCACGGTTTACCTTGAAGTTAGAGCGGCTCATAGCGTCATAGTCCTTCGCTCTTACGTAGCTCTCGATTTCAACCACGTCGGGAATGCCGTTAACAACCGTTCCGCCATTCGTAATAATGGGATGAACACGTACGAGCTCACCCTCGGTAAACGTTTCACGAATAGAGTTAACAGCCATAAGTCCGAGATTTGCCGCATAGAGCGCATTGATTCCGTTCTGAGGAGAGCCGCCGGCGTGAGCAGCCTTGCCCTTGTAGATTGCCTTCTTAGCAACTATACCTACCGAGCCAAGAGAGCACGAAGGTTTTTCTCCCGTTGTGGTATGTACCATAAACGCAACGTCAACGCCGTCGAAGTATCCTCTTCTGAGGAATTCGGGCTTACCGCCGTAATACTTAATAATTCCCTTTTCGATAAGGCTGTCACGGTAGTCACGCTCAATCATTTCCTCTGCGGGAACTGCGCAAAGAATAATGCTTCCCGAGAGCTTATCGAGAGCGCCGGGCTGCTTAAGACCTGCCGCAATACCTACAAGGGCAGCAGACTGAGCGCTGTGACCGCAGGAATGAACAGCCGCAGTCTCGGGATTTGCATCGGGGTGAGTTGCGCACTTTATAGCGTCAAGCTCTCCGAAAACAAGAACGCAGGGACCGGGACGTCCCGTATCTATTTTAACGTAAAATCCGGGAATATCTCCCGCCATTATCGGCTCGTATCCAAGCTCCTTGAACTGCCCCGCAACGTACTCGGAAGAGAGGACCTCTTTGTATCCTGTCTCGGGGTGCTTAATCATAAAATCAAGAGTATCAAGAACTCTCTTTTCGTCTTCTTTAGTAAGCTTTATAAAATTATTTTCCATATTGCCTCCAAAACTTATTAATTTGAGTTTATTTTATCATACCGATAAAGTAAAGTCAATATACTACAGATAGAAAGAAAACTAACGTGTATAATGGAGTGTTTCCAAAAACTTAAAATAAAATCCAAAACCCCCTTGACAAAACCGAAACCTTATAGTATAATGTTATAGCAAACATTCGGCGCCATGGCCAAGCGGTAAGGCACAGGTCTGCAAAACCTCTATCCCCCGGTTCAAATCCGGGTGGCGCCTCCAAAAAATTAAGCAACCCTTCTGGGTTGCTTAATTTTTTATCCAAGCCGACGAAGGAAGCTTGGTATGTAATCAATGCGCCCAGCGCATTGTATGTAATTGCGACAAAGTCGCGCATGGCATCATGCCGGGGCGTGTACTATTCGTCGGCTTGATAACATACAACACTTTGCGTTGATTCCATACACCCCTAAAGGGCTGAGGACATACCGCCTATGGCGGATTTCATCCACGCTTCCAGCGTGATTGGGATGCGAAAGACGTGAAAGGAGCGAATTATGGCAAAAAATTTACTGCTCGAATATTCCGAAGAACTTGCCACGAAGTGCGAATTGTTATGCAAAGCTATAAGAGGAAATGCCAACACGTTTTTTCAGCTTTGCAAATCCTCGTCAAGTGTGTTTGCTAATATTACCGAAGCGCAATATCCTCAAAGCCTTGCCGATATGCTTTCCAAATTTAAAATTGCACGAAAAGAATGCGCCGAAACGGAAAGTTGGCTCAAATTACTTTATAATACAAAGGTAATAGACGAAGAAACATATAAAACCTATCGCAATCTTTGCGGCAGAATCCAAAGAATGCTCACCTCTTCATGTATCACGATTGAAAAGAAAATTAATAACAAATAATTTTCAAAATCTTATCCTAACTTATAACTTCCTTTCGGTATAACGGTGTTAATCCGACCGAAATTTTATATTGAATACGAACAGAGTCGTCAAGCAAGGAGTGAGTCGAGCCGAGTGATGCGAATGAAATTCGCCGAGGCGATAGCTCACGACTATGCGACGGCTGCGGAGTGGCGCACGGTATCCCATTCGGGATGCCGTTTTTCTTTTCTTTGGAATCATCCCCCTCTCTTTAAATCGGTTTTCCGAAGCGCAAAGCGAAAATTATACGCTGCGCAAGTAGCACTTGCCAAAATCAAGTATTAGATGCTATCATTTTATGGAAAATGGTGTTATAATCTAAATATAGCAAGGAGGTATTGCAAATGACTCTAGGAGAAAATATTCAAAAATGCAGAGCTATCCATAATATGTCTCAGGAAGAGCTCGCTCAAAAATTATTTATTACAAGACAAACTATCAGTCTGTGGGAAACCAACCAGACGGTTCCCACCCTTGAAAATTTAGTGCGTCTTAAAGAAATATTCGGTGTTTCCGTTGACGACCTTTTGGATAACGGCAAAGAGCCAACCTCCAATAACAAAAACTCTCTTGATACGATTGCCGCTGCCTTGGCATACGCTATAGGTGTAGAGCCTCCCAAGATGGCTGCGCCTGCCAACTACGAGCTTACTAACTTTACAGATAAGGTGTTCGAAGGCAAAAAAGCAGACCGTGTTGTTATGTACAATCCCGACGCTATTGCAGAATGGATATACAAAAAATATCCTATGCTTTTCAAAGATGTTAAGAATAGAGCGGGGGTAGAAATTTCTCTTGCCACAGTTATGCCCTCTGTCACTCCCGTATGCTTTGCAACCATGTACACCGGTGCACAGCCGGAGGTACACGGCATACAAAAGTACGATAAACCCGTTTTAACAATAGACACTTTGTTTGATGCTCTTATTCGCGCCGGAAAGCGTGTTGCCATAGTAGCATACTACGGAGCAAGCCTCAGCCGTATTTATCTTGACCGCAATATTGATTACTATAATTTTGATATTATGGCAGGAGAGATGCACTCTGACGGAATAGCAGCAGCAAATGCAAAGCTTGCTGAGTTGATTTTGAAGGACGAGCACGATTTTATACTCTGTTACAACGGAAATTACGATTCCGCTATGCACAAGACAGGGCCCGAAAGCACAGAGGCGCTTTCTGAACTCAGAGTAAATTCTCACGTTTTCTCATTCATTTCCGAAATGATAAAAACCCATTGGAAGCATCACAATACGTTGGTCGGATTCGCCATGGACCACGGATGCCATAAAATTGACGGAGGATGCGGCTCTCACGGCCTTGATATGCCCGAGGATATAAATATCGTTCATCTCTACCAGGGATATCCGATGGAGAAGAAATAAAATGAAGATATATGTTATAAGGCATGGCGAAAGTGAAAACAACCTTAAGGATAAATGGACCGGATGGTATGATGCTCCTCTGACGGAAAAAGGAATTGAAGACGCAAAGGCAGCAGGAGAAATTCTCCGCGGTATTAGCTTTGACAAAATCTACGTAAGCGACCTGTCCCGCGCGATAAACACAGCGAGGACTGCTATCCCGAACTGTGAATATGAAACTTCTCCCCTGCTCCGAGAGGTAAACGTTGGAACCCTCGAAAATCAGCCTAGCAAGGTATTAAACGATGAACAATTAGCTCACGTTTTTCTTAACGGATACGAAGAGTTTGGCGGAGAGTCAAACGAGCATTTTTTCAGCAGAGTGGTTAGCTTTGCCAAAGGGCTTGAGTCATCCGGGTATGAAAATGTTGCGATATTTACCCACGCAGGCTGGCTTCGCAGAATGCTTAATTTTGTAATAGGGCTTAATATGCCAAGACAGAACGTAGTCTGCAATAACTGCACTGTCGGAATATTTGAGTACAAAAACGGCGCTTGGCGACTGTATAGCTGGATAAACGTTACATAATCAAAAATCATACGTACCCTAAAATGAAGAAAAACGGTATCCCATTCGGGATGCCGTTTTTCTTTCCTTTGGATGCGCTGCTATTAATTAACAATCTATTTTTTGAACAAACGGTTAACATGCACACTTTTATATTGACATAAAAAACGCCTTTTTGATAAAATCAATTAACGAATTTTTCAGAGGTGCTTATGGATACCATCTTAAATTTAGGTAACAGACGCGAGGTTTTTTGGGACGATTACATTATTGATGCTAAAAGAACCGATGCAGAAAAGAAGCTTCACCCCCCTGTCCGCAAGGAAAAAATTATGGAAATGGATAGACTCTGGGAAGGTGATGCCTGTTATTTTTTCAGAATTTTAAAAGACGATGACATTTACCGTATGTATTACTTTTCCGGATGCTT
>SVRU01000038.1 GCA_015064665.1 Oscillospiraceae bacterium | reverse complement strand
CTCGCAGTGCTCTTTTGTTTGGAGGCGTCACCCGGATTTGAACCGGGGGATAGAGGTGTTGCAGACCTTTGCCTTACCACTTGGCTATGACGCCGTATTTAGAATGCTATAATATTATAGCAGAGGGAATTGAATTTGTCAAGTCTTTTTTGCGATTTAGCTGAAAACTTTTTCCTTTATTTATTATATGAACGAAAAACAAAGTCGGTGCATTGATTTTTTACCGAGTTTATGATAAAATGAAAAAAACGGAAAAGGATTTTTTCTATGATTTATACTGTTACCAAAATTGAGGGTGAATATGCGACTCTCGTAGATGAAAAAAGCGGGGAAGAGCTTTTTATTGCCATGGCGCTTTTGCCGTCCGATACTGATATCGGCACAAAGCTCTTATATGAAAATATGGAATTTACGGTAGAAAATTAATTTTTTGTATATTAAAAACCCGAAGGGCGTTTCGTCTGCCCCTCGGGTTTATTCTTTAGTGATTTACTGCGAGCTTATGCTCGCTTTCTGTATCTGCGGTCTTGTCAAGGTCCATCTGACCAAGCTCGTTGCATCTGTCACAGAGTTTTTTGGCTATTTCTTCACGGCTAAGCTTTCCGTCAAAAAGCTCGGAGACCATAATCGGCTTATCAACTATGTACCGCTTCTCGTTTTTTCTGTAATAGGCTACCGTTATCGGAAAATCCTTGCCTTTTTTTGTAAGGATACTGCCAAGCACGGTAAAGCCCTGGTGAAATCCCTCAAGCACGTCAAGGTATCCCTTGTCGGAAATTTCAGGAAAGATTATAACGCTTTTGCCGTCTTCGAGCGTTCGAATACTTTCGGATATTGTTTTTGTGAAATGAATATCGTGATAGGTGGATATAAGGTTTATTCCCTTGTAAAACATATTCGTAAGCGGCGATGCTATAATGCAGAAAAGGCGCGCAAGATGAAGATTCCAGTGCTTCTTTTCATGATAAAATACGCGGGTCTGATATTTATAGAGAGATACGAGTCCCGAGTTCATCTCGGATGCACCCCAGAATCTGAAGGGAAGCTTGCCGTAAAGCTCCCATGCGAGCGGTGCGGCTGTGCCTACGTGATTTGAAAGTATTATAGTTGGCTCGTCGATTTTTTTGCTAAGATAAACGAACTCGGTTTCTTTAATAAAGAGACGCATTATTTTCTTAACAAATCTGAACCACGGCTTGCGAATGTCTTTGTATTCCTGGTTTGCCATAATATGTTCTCCTCGGTTTAACGGTTATATTTAGTATATAATACGAAAATAAACCGAAAATAAACACATGATTGACAGTTGGCATAGAAAGTATTTTGTCTGAAAGCTAAAGCTTACTGCTTTGCCGCATCTCTTGCGCTTGTTTTGCCTTCGGGTTTAATGTCACCGGCCTTGGTAAGAGCAATCTTTGTGAGAAGCGGACCGATAAGCTCGTATATAAGCACTGCAAACAGGGTGATGCTTGCAACGATATGCCCTTCGGCGCCGAGCGTTTTTGCCTGTATTGCCATTCCAAGTGCAACACCCGCCTGCGGAAGCAGGGTTATGCCGAGATATTTTACTATATTCTCAGAGCATTTAACCGATTTTGCGCTGACGTATGCTCCCGTGCATTTTCCGACAGAGCGTGAAAGTATGTAAACAATACCGACAACAACGATTGAAAGGCTTGTGAAAACCGAGAGGTCAAGCTCAGCTCCGCTTAACACGAAAAACAGCACGAATAGGGGCGCCGTCCATCTGTCAATTCTGTCCATAAGCTCCTCGGAGAAATCGCAGATGTTGCAAAATACCGCTCCGAGCATCATGCAGACGAGCAGGGGAGAGAATGCAACGTGAATTCCGGCAACATTGAATTTCAGCATCGAAAGAGCAACGGTCAAAAGCACGAACGTGACCGACATTGCAAGTCTTTTCGAGCGGGAGTGGAAAAATCTCTCGAAAAAGGTAAAGATAAGACCCATAACAAAACCGAGTGCGATAGAGAGGACGACCTCCAAAATCGGTTCAAGAATTATATTGAGAATGTTTACCGTGCCAAGACTTAACGATTTTGCAACTCCGAACGAAGCCGCGAAAACGACGAGACCCACCGCATCGTCAAGCGCAACTACGGGTAAAAGGATATCGGTGAGCGGACCCTTTGCCTTATACTGTCTTACTACCATAAGAGTTGCGGCGGGCGCCGTTGCTGTCGCTATTGCACCCAGTACTATCGCGGCAGAAAGCGAGAGTCTGTGCGGAATAGCAAAATGAAGAGCTATAAGGGCTGCGTCAACGACTGCCGTTGTAACGAGTGCCTGAAAAACACCGATGACTGCAGCTTGTTTTCCGATTTTTTTGAGCTGAGGAATTCTGAACTCGTTGCCTATTGAAAAAGCGATAAATCCGAGAGCAACGCTTGAGAGAAGCGAATATTTCTCGCTTGATATGTCAAGGCTTGAAAAGCCGAGCGTCGGCATATGGGGAATGTCAAGTCCTCCAAGCAAAAACGGACCGATGAGAATTCCCGCAACGAGATACGCTGTAACGGCGGGGAGATTAAGTAATTTTGCCGCGCGCGACAGCATAAGTCCTGCGAGCAGAGCAATCGAAAGGCTTAAAAGAATTTGCATTTTTGTGCACCTCAAACAGTAAAATTTGCAAGAATGAAAGCCCTGGAAGAAAACCAAGGCTTTTAATTTTATGAAAACCGCATATGATTATACAACTAAAATATACGTTTGTCAACAGAAAAAATAAATATTTTAAAGGCAAATTCAAATATTTTTCAAGGCAATATCCTTTATTACCTCTCCGCCGATAATAAGACCGACAACCGAGGGAACAAAAGAGACGCTTCCGGGGGCGTGTCTTGATTTATTACCGTCCTCCGCAACGGCACAGATCGGCTCCTCTTTAGAGTAAACGACCTTAAGCGAGTCGATTTTGCGGCGCCTGAGCTCGCTTCTCATTACCCTTGCAAGAGGGCATACCGAGGTTTTGTAAATATCGTTCACCTCAAATGCCGTCGGATCAAGCTTGTTACCGGCACCCATCGAAGAAATAATATTCACACCGGCGGCTTTTGCTTTTTCTATTAAAAGAAGCTTGCTTTTCACGGTGTCTATTGCATCGATTATATAGGTGTATTGCGAAACGTCTAATTTGTCTGCGGTATCCTCTTCGTAGAACATCTCGAACGTGCACACCTCGCACTTGGGGTTTATATCGAGTATTCTTTCCTTCATGACATCGACCTTCGGTCTCCCAACGGTGCTATCAAGGGCAACTATCTGGCGGTTTAAATTTGACACGGATACCGTGTCGGCGTCTATAAGGTCGATTTTGCCGACGCCTGCGCGTGCAAGCGCCTCCGCAGCGTGACCTCCGACACCGCCGACACCGAAAACGGCAACCCGCGATTTTTGAAGTCTGTTCATACCCGTGTCACCTAAAAGAAGGGCACTTCTTGAAAATCTTTCGTCCATAATGTAAACCTTTATTTACTAAAATTCACCTCTTGCGATGGCTGTTATAAGATTGAATTCGTCATCTACTATAATGAAGTCCGCGTCGTATCCGACCTCGATTCTGCCCTTATTTAGCTTCATAAGCCTTGCGGGATTTTCGGTCGCCATTTTAACGGCTTCGGCTTCGGGAATTCCGAAATTTACAGCCTGTTTAACGCAGAAGAAAAGAGTAGCGGTAGAGCCTGCGAGATTTCCACCCTCGGTTCTTGCAACCGAATCCTTAACCGTCATAGTCTGTCCGCCAAACTCGTATTCACCGTCCGACAGACCTGCGGCACGCATCGCGTCGCTTACGAGTATTACGCGGTCGGTGCCGTATATCTTCACGAGCATTCTGACGGCAGAAGGGTGTATATGAACGCCGTCGCAGATAAGCTCGGCAAAAACCCCTTTGCTGTCACTGCCCGCGCCTATGGGGCCGGGTGCTCTGTGGTGAATCCCGGGCATAACGTTATAGGTGTGCGTAAGGCTGGTGGCACCTGCCGAAAACGCATCGGATACCGTCTGATAATCGGCTTCGGTGTGACCGACCGACACCTGCGCCGTGCAATTCTTTATGAAGTCAATGCAGCCCTCGACCTCGGGCGCAAGGGTAATTCTTTTTGCGTTCGGACATTTGTCAAAAAGTTCTTTTGACGGCGGTATGATGTATTTTTCATTCATAGCGCCTTTGCATTTCTTGTTAATGAATGGCCCTTCGAGATGAAATCCCGGAATGCTTGCTCCGCGGCGGAAATTTATATCGGCGCTCGTTGCCCTTACGATATCCTCTTCGCTCATTGACATCGTCGTGGGATACCAGGTCGTCGTTCCGTTTTTAAGAAGCCACTCCGACATCTCCGCAAGACCGCCCTCCATTGTATCGTAACCGATGCAGCCGTGGATATGTATATCGATAAGGCCGGGGTATATTTTATTACCTTTAAAGTCTACGCCCCTTTTTTCTGTTTTACCGATAGCCGTGATTTTTCCCGATTCGACCGTAATATCGGTAATCTCACCGTGCAGTTTGACGTTTTTTAATATTTTTTCCATAACAACGTTGCTCCTTGAATTCTGCTTTTATAATAGCACAATCCTTTTTCAAAGTCAACAAAGCTATTGATTTATTGAGAAAAATGTTGTATAATTTCATTGTATCACTTAAGTTGTATGATTTAATTATTCAATTATGGAGAAACAAAATGCTCTCAAAAATTTACTCCTCGGGAATATTCGGAATAGAAGGCTTTGAGGTTGCGGTCGAATGCAGCGCGTGGGACAGAATTCCGCGCTTTGACCTTGTAGGTCTGCCCGACGCGGCCGTTAAAGAAGCGAAAAACAGAGTGCAATCGGCTTGTGAAAACAGCGGATTTAAGTTTCCTGCGCTCGATATAATGATAAATCTCGCGCCCGCCGACGTTAAGAAGGAAGGCTCGGCGTTCGACCTTGCCATTCTCGCCGCGATTCTTCAAAGCGACGGAACTATTCCGCGCGGATACGATTTTTCGGACAAGTGTCTTATAGGCGAGCTTTCTCTTTCGGGAGAGGTTCGCTCGGTGGGCGGCGTTCTTCCCATGGCGGTTTCGGCGCGCGACTCGGGCAAAAAGGAGATTTTCGTTCCCGCCGAGAATGCCGGCGAGGCGTCGGTCGTTGACGGAATCACCGTTTACGGCGTGAAGGACGTGAAGGAGCTCGTCGCTCACATAAAGGGAATCAAACCGCTTATTCCCGTAGTCTACGATAAAAGCGATTTCGGCAAGCGCGTATCTATGACCTCGCTCGATTTTTCAGAGGTCAGAGGGCAGTACAAGGCCAAAAGAGCGCTTGAGGTTGCGGCTGCAGGCGGACATAATATACTTATGATAGGCTCTCCCGGCGCGGGTAAGTCCATGCTCGCAAAGCGTCTTCCCACGATTTTGCCCGATATGACCTTTCAAGAGGCTGTAGAAACGACGAAAATACATTCGATAATGGGGGTTCTTAAAAGCAATCTCGTAAGCGAGCGTCCCTTCAGATCTCCTCATCATACCGTCAGCCGTATCGGAATGGTCGGCGGCGGCGCAACGCCGAAGCCGGGTGAGATCTCGTTGGCTCATAACGGAGTATTGTTTCTTGATGAGCTTCCCGAATTTCCGAAATCGGTAAGCGAATCCTTGCGTCAGCCGCTTGAGGACGGTGTCGTAACGGTTACGAGAGCCACGGCAACCGTGACCTATCCCTCTACCTTTATGTTGGTCTGCGCGATGAACCCCTGTAAGTGCGGATTTTTCGGCGACCCGACAAGGCAGTGCACCTGCGCTCCCGCATCCATCAAAAAATATCTTGAGCGCGTAAGCGGTCCGCTTCTTGACAGAATAGATATAGAAATCGAATTGCCGTCGGTATCCTACGACGAGATATCGGGCAAGGCGGCACCCGGCGAGCCGTCGGAAAAGATAAGAGAAAGGGTCAACCGCGCACGTGAGTTCGCAAGGGCAAGGCTTGAGGCGGGCGGTGACGATACGAACGTTCTCAACTCCAATATGCCGGTAAAGCTGCTCCATAAGTACTGCGTTCCGAACGAAGAGGCGTCGGCGCTTATGAAGGAAGCCTTTGAGAGCCTCGGACTTTCCGCGAGAGGACACGACAGAGTGCTGAGGGTTGCAAGAACGGTTGCTGACCTTGACGGCTCGGCAGAGATTCGTTCAGAGCATATTGCCGAGGCGATAATGTACCGTTCCCTTGACAGAAAATATTGGAAAAGATAAAAAATCACTTGACAAACGTCAAAGTTAGTAGTATAATCATCACAAACCTATGAGAAAGAGTAGTAGCTTGATTTAACGGTCCGAAGAGAGCCGCAGACGGTGTGATTGCGGTGTCCGTGCATCTTGTGAATGGACTTTCGAGGGCGGACCGAAGGCAATTTTGCTGCGTAGGCTTCGACGGAATGCGGCCGTTATCCGCACGGTGTATATTGAGTACATTGAGGAAGCTATGCTTTGAATCGGGTGGCACCGCGATATGATATTCGCCCCGAACGCAACTACCGTTGCGTTCGGGTTTTTTGTTACACGGAATGGGCTTTCTCTAAGAAAAGGAGAAGAAATGTATTACAGCGGAGTACGATGGCAATCTTGATTTTAAGCTAAAATGAAAACTTAAGTTTACAAAAAATCAAGAATTGCAATGAAAGGCAAATATTATGAATAAATACAGAGATTACGAAAACTATATGAAAGAGTATCCGAGTAAGGACGGATATTTCGGAGAATACGGCGGAGCATACCTGCCAGAAGAGCTTGTCCCCGCTTTTAAAGAGGCGGACGACGCGTACGAGGCGATATGCCATTCGGCTCAGTTTATAAACGAGCTTCGCAGAATCAGAAAAGAATTTCAGGGAAGGCCTACGCCGGTTTATCACTGCGAAAGACTTTCCAGAATTTTCGGCAACTGCCAGATATACCTCAAGCGCGAGGATTTGAACCACACCGGAGCGCACAAGCTCAATCACTGCATGGGCGAGGGACTTCTTGCCAAGTATATGGGAAAAAAGAAGCTTATTGCCGAAACCGGCGCAGGTCAGCACGGTGTTGCTATTGCCACCGCGGCGGCGTATTTCGGACTTGAGTGCGACGTTTATATGGGCGAGGTCGATATCGAAAAACAGCATCCTAACGTTATACGCATGAAAATGCTCGGCGCAAACGTTATTCCCGTATCGGCAGGACTCAAAACCCTTAAGGAAGCGGTTGACGCGGCGTTTGACGCTTATCTTAAAGAGTATGACAGGGCGATTTATTGTATCGGCTCGGCGCTCGGACCTCACCCGTTTCCGAAGATGGTAAGAGATTTTCAGGCTGTTATAGGCTACGAGGCGAGAGATCAGTTTATAGAGATGACGGGTATGCTTCCCGACGCAATATGTGCGTGCGTCGGCGGTGGCTCGAACTCAATCGGAATGTTTACTCCGTTTCTTCAGGATCCCGTTGAAATATACGGAATCGAACCGCTGGGCAGGGGCTCTGCCGTCGGCGACCACGCCGCTACGATGCAGTACGGCACCAAAGGCAGAATTCACGGCTTTGACACCTATCTTCTGCAGGACGAGTCGGGCGAGGCTCTCCCTGTTTACTCTATCGCAAGCGGACTCGATTATCCAGGTGTAGGACCCGAGCACGCATTTCTTCGCGACCGCGGCAGAGTTATTTACGACGTAGTGAGCGACGAGGAGGCTATGGAGGCGTTCTTCTATCTGTCGCGTTACGAGGGAATCATACCTGCCGTCGAAAGCTCGCATGCGGTGGCTTACGCCATGCGTTACGCTAAGCAAAACAAGTCCGGCTCCATACTCGTTTCTCTCTCCGGCAGAGGCGATAAGGATATCGACTTCGTTTATGAAAAATACGGGTGCGGAGAGCAGTTTTTTAAAAAATGATGAACTTTCGGTGAAAATTTCTATTGGAACTTTTCAACAAAAAATGTGCCCATAAAATATAAACACCGCGGATTTTGGCAATCTGCGGTGTTTTTCTTTTGTGTAAAACGGAGAAAAAAATAGTCAAAATACCTAAATTTGCGTAAAAGTGTTGAATTCTTACGTATATTTATGATATAATAGACTCACCTGAATTTTATAGAATTTTTTTACTAAGGAGAATAGCATGAAAAACCTGAAAAAAATCCTTATGACTCTGGTTTTAGTGGCACTTGTAGTGTCCGCAGCCGTTACCGTTGCCGTTGCTGAAGGCGCGTATGCAGGTACGGTTAGCGACGCTAAGGTTTTGCTTAATGATGCAATAGCTGCAAAATCGGAGGCGGGATCAACTCCGGAAGCTGCTAAGGTTGAGCCTCTCAAAGCGCTCTACACGTATCTTCTTACGGTTGACCCTAATGAAGACGGATATAATGAGATTAAAGATCATTATAACCAGATGACCTTTAAGGTTGCATGTTCACTTTACGATGCGGTTGCAAACTGCTCGACCATGACTGCTAAGTCAGAGGCTCTTGCAGACGTTTACGCATACGTTGCATCGGCGCCGGTGATATGCGACAGTACTGACGATGTTGCGTACTACCACGGATTTAAGTGCGTTAACGACGGTTGCGGAAAATACCGCGACTTTACCGCAGAGGAATTCCTCAACGGTATAACCGACGTGCACAGATGTCCCGGTATCTGCTCAGAGCAGGATCAAAAGCTTGTTTACGCAAGTGATGAAGAAGAATTGTACACCTATTCTGATTTTGAGCTTGACGTTAACAAGACAAGCGTTGATATCGCAAGTTCTCTTATGGCAGTCCTTTACGGAATGGGTGAAAGCGAAACTGCCGGAACTGCTGATTATTACGACGTTCTTGCTGCTGCAAAGATTTTTGTCGACTACATCGGCAATCCCATTGAAAAGGGTGAGGCAGTGGAACCCTCTGCGGTTTACACGGGCGACGTTGCCGCTGCGGCTCAGCTTATAAAGGGTCTTGGTGCTGCGACCTCGTTTGAGGAACTCAAGGCATCGCTTGCAGATACTTACGAATATCTAATCGAAAATCCTGTAATGCCTACCTCGGCGGCATACCTTGAGTTTATCGTCAAATATAACGAGCTTGGCGATATTCTTACCGACAAATTCGTTGAAGAGCTTGCTAAGTGCGAGTCTATTTCCGATAAGATCGATGCATTTTCTTCATTCTATGAATATCTTGCAGATACGCAGATATCCGAGAAGGTTGTAAAAGCATACAACGAGTATCGTGATGAATTCGTTGGTCAGATTGCCGAGGTTGCGGAATTGGTTGAACAGCTTTCGGCTATCGAGGCTGTAATTCCTACCGTTCAGTACAGAACCGACTTTGCTGAATTCGTTGCAGCTATCGATGCTGCTGAAACGGCTTATGAGGCAGGCGAAGATATTACTGAAAGTATAGTTAAACTTTATCAATACGTAGGTTCTTTTGTATGCGCGGGCAACTTTGATCCCACGACCGAGGGTTACGCAGCTGCAATTGAAAAATACGTTGCACTCTGTGAGGCATACGTTAAGGATACGTACGCTAACGCTATTGAGGACGCCGAGACTATGAGCGATAAGTTCGTGGCTCTCTACGATTTTGGTTTGTTTATAAATGAAGTTCCTCTTTGCGAGAGCGTTACGGATATGTACGCTGCGGCTTATACCGAAATTTATGAGAAGACCGCGGCTTTGGTTGACGCTTTGGCTGAAAGAAAAGCTCTTCCTACCTACACCGCTCCCGAAGTAACAGCTCCTACGTCTGTTTCTACAGTTCTCAACGATATGCTTGCAAAGCTTCAGAGCGCATGCGACAAGTATGACGCAGCTGAAGCCGGTGCAAAGGCTGCTCTTCTTGAAAATATGAAGACTGAGCTTGCAAAGCTTTACAGCTACATAATGGGTAACGGAATTGACGTTGAAGCAAATAGCGAATTAGTTCAATATTATTCTACCGCGCGCGTCAAGGTTGTTGACGCTATGCTTGAGGCGGTAGCGGCGGCTGAAACTGCTGAAAAACAGCTTGAGGCTCTTAAGGGCGTAAAGGTGTATCTTGAGTCGACTCCTGTTGCTTACAGCGAAATCTCCAAGTATAACGCAGTTGCTAAAGTGGTGGCAGGCGATGACCTCGAGCTTTTGTTTGAACTCTATATTGTTTCCGTTTACGATGAAATTTATTTCTACACAGACGCTATTGCTAAGGAAGTAGATTTTGAGATAATCTATTTTTACGGCGCGTGCCTTGTTGAATACAGCAATGTGCTCTTTGACGTAACCGATCCCGAATACAGCAATTGCATGGCTAACATGGACGCTGCGTTCAAAAAGCTCGGCAACGATATAAAGGCTAATCTTCCTATTATACTTGCTAACGAGACCGACGTTGATTACGCTGATGAGATTAACGGCTTTATCGACTATGCAACCTATATAAACAACGAACACGTTGTAAATGCGGTTTGCGATGCTATCGCAGCGCTTGGAACCGAAGTTGCTGATATAACCGAAGATATCAAAAACGTTAAGTATCAGTCTCTTGCCGAGGCGTTCCTTGAGCTTGGAGTGATGTTTGACAAGACGAAGACTCTTGAAGAAAGACTTGAAATCAACGCAATATTCTTCATGTTCTTCGACGAGGCTCGCTATGATTCGACCGAGCTTAAGCTCAGCGCAAGCTACGAGCTTATAGCTGCAGAGGCTGCAAGAGTTGCCGCAGCAGTTGAAGCTGAATTGCTTGCTATGATTGAAGCTGAAGGCTCTCTCGACACGGTAGCTGCTAATCTCGGCACCGTATATGCATACCTCGACTACTGTCCCTTCTCTACAACTCTTATAAATAAATATAATGAAGCTTATGAAGCATTCGTTGCAACTGATTTTGACGAATACGTAGAGTCCGTAACTGAAAGCGTTCTTGCAGTTGAGTACGCTACTCCCGCAGGATTCAGCAAATACGTTGCACGTATTAACCTTGCTCTCGACCTTTACGATGAGACCGGTGATTTTGAGTACTTCTCGGTAGCATACGTAATTCTCTGCGCTATAGAAGGCGTTGACGGTCCGCAGCCTGTTGACTTCGGTGTTGAAAGCTTTGCATCTGTAATCGGAAGATTTGCTCTTGCAAAGGATGCTCTCGCAGAAGCAAACGTTGCATTGTTCGAAGCTGCCGACACTCTTGCAGCAAAGGGCGAAGCAGTTGCGAAGATCAAGGTAATGGCAGAATCCGTTGCTTACCTTGCTGACATTCAGCAGTCCTACGCTGGTATTTGCAGCAGACTCAACCTTGAATACAAGGCTCTTATCGATACGTCTCTTGCAAACTTTATCGTTGTCGCTGACCAGATTGCTGCTCATCTTGAAGGAAATCCGATAGATAGCAACCTTCTCGCTGCATCCGATAACATATACTACAGCAGATATAACACTATTCAGTCCTTTATCGATATCGTTCACTTTACCGCCGTTGAGCAGATGCTTACGTCTTACGACTCCTTCTCCGACGAAACTAAGCTTGCATATCAGAAGATGCTTGCAGGTAAGATTGAAAAGTATATCGCAGCAAACGGACTTAAAGCATTTAACGATTCCATGCTCGTTTCCAACACTATCAAGTTTGCATTTGAAGAATTTATCAACAAGCTTGATAAAGAACTTGAATCGGCTGACCTTGCAACAAAGGTGCGCGATATTAAGGCGATCGGCGAGTATCTCGTTATAGGCAACTTCCCGAAGGAGCTTGTAGATATCTACAATGCAAAATTCGGTCTTGCTCTTACCGCCGGCACTGCAGCAGCTGCTGAAGCGGACGGTTCTCTCAGCGAGTTTGGAGCACTCGTTGCAAACGTTGATTTTGCAAATGATTCAAGCGCAATCTTCTTTGCACTCGAAAATCTTGTAAAATACGCTAACGAGCATAAGTTTGATACCGCTGATAAGAGCACCGCTCTTACCGGCAAGCTTGAAACCATTTTGGCTCAGATAACCGCTGATACCGAAGCGAAGATTGAAGAGCTTGAGTCTAACGTTCCCAATCTTCAGTACGCTTACCCCGTATTCGCTAAATTCGATCATCAGGATTCAGTTCTTTATAAGACCTCGATGAATACCACTAAGGGTACCATCTCCATAGTTGGCGAGGGCGAAAACAAGTACGCTCAGATGAGCGTTGCCGCAAGTAACGAGTGCTACCTCGACATTAATACTGCTGAAGGCGGTATCGGTCTTGTAGCAGACTTCGATCTTATGGCTCCCACGAGTCTTGATTTCGACCTCTATCTCGTAACTGCTAACGGACTCGTTAACGTAGTTGAATTCTTGGGCGGAGCGCTCCAGTACGGCGACGAGCAGTATTCAAACTATCAGATGAACGTTTCCGAACAGATTACGATTGGTCCTGAACAGTGGGTTCACATAACTGTTGTTGCAAACTATAAGGAAGCAACCGTAGAGCTTTTCGTTAACTATGCATCTCTCGGTATTATGAACCTCGATAAGCTTGGTGCAGTATCGGCTGTTCGTATGCAGCCTAAGTCCTCAAGCGCGGCTACCTTGACCTGCTACGATAACCTTAACGTTTACTCCGGCACCATGTACCGCAATCTTGATAAGGCTGAGTCGATAGGTACCGACGAGCTCTTCAAGGCATACGTTGAAGCTATTTACAACGAGGAATTCACCGTACAGGCTCGTATGGATCTCTATTACGCGGCTGCAACCTATAAAGAGGCTGCATCTGCTGCAGTAAATGAACAAAAGCTTCTCTTTGATGCATTTGATACCGCGCCTCTCGTTGCTATTCTTTGCGACAAGTATCTTACCGAGCTTGAAACCAAGGCGGCATCGCTTGACCTCAGCGTTATCACCTCTAAAAACATTTCGACTCACGTTAAGACGGTTACAACCGTTGAAACCTTCATCAACACAAACCGTCAGTACATGGTAGGCGAAAGATTTAAGGCTGTTTCCGAGCTTCTTATCGCTGTTAAGGCTAAGCAGGTTTGGTTCACAAATCTTACGGCGGCAACAACTCATCTTACAAGATTCCAGAGAGCTACCTCTATGGCATCTCTTACAAGACATCTTGAACTGTTCCTTCAGTATTACGAGCTCTGCGCTCTCGATATTGAAAGCAATATGATCGCGGCTGAAAAGGATCCTATCTGTACGACCTTCGTAACTTCAATGAAGGCTGAAGCGGACGTTACAAAATATCTCTCTGAGGTTACCTTCGAGGCTTACTGCCACGAATACATTCCTTACCGCGTAATGAAGCAGTCCTATAAGGAAAACTCCACCAAGATT
Organism: Oscillospiraceae bacterium; assembly: GCA_015064665.1. The sequence goes on along the minus strand of SVRU01000038.1, from coordinate 12,418 downwards.
ATTGACGCCGTAGACTTCATTAAGAAGCTCGCAGGCGACGAAAACGACTACGAGAACAGCGATGCATTCTATGCAGCTCTTGCTGAGAAGGCAAAGGCAAACTACGATTACGCTGAAAGCTATCTCGGCGTTGTCCGCGGAATAGTTCTTGCATCTGCATATGACGGAAGCGTAGACGGCGTTATCGACGCAATCACTCTTGCTGATAAGCTTGACGCTGAGCTTGCTGAAATCCGTAAGGTTAAGCAGCTTGCCGTTATTAAGGAAAAGCTTGATGAATACGCTTTGACTACGTCCTACATTGAAAAAGCAGGTATCTGCACATTCCTTGATAACTACATTGCAGAATATAATATTGATATGTCCACTCAGGACGCAATTCAGTATTACTATGCACTTCAGATTTACAAATCAGAGCTTGAAAGCTACATGGTAGACTACGAGGAAGTTCTTGAGGCTAACACTCAGGCATTCATCGGACTTGTAGATAAGATGCAGTCCTACGTAACCTACACCGAGCTTAAACCTCTTTATGAAGAAGCAATTTCTAAGTACTACTACAGCATGAACATCGATTCCGAGGAAGCAGCTGCTGCAGTTGAAATCTTCGAGCAGTACAAGAATATGATTATCGATTGGGAGAGCAACAGCGCACTCTTCATAGCGCAGGTTAAGGAGCTCAGCGCATCCGCTCGTCAGGCTCAGCAGTTCCGTGCTCTCGTAAAATGTGCTAACTACTTAGATAAGATTGATACCGGAATCGCCGGTGTATCCGAAGCACTTACTAAATATAACAGCGTACTCGCAAGCTACACCGAAACGATTAATCCCGCTCTTTCCGATATGGCGGAGATGTCAGGCGTTGTTTGCTCACTCAGAGCTAACAGCATGCCTGCTGCAGTTTTGGCTGTGCTTGACAGAATGATGGGTAATTAAGGGAGGAAATATAATAATGAAAAGTAAGTTTGTTAAATTGATTTCATCTCTTCTCGTATTCTCCTTCCTTGTAGCTGCATTCTCGGTATTCTCCTTCGCGGAGAATACCGAAGGCGGCAACACAACCGAAGAGGAAGTAAATACCGACCTCCTTCAGATCTTTACTAACAGAACCTTCGATGAAGGTTGGGGTCCCGGTAACGGTTTTACAACCTTTACACCTAACGGTAACAACATTACAATAGACTACGAAGAAGACCTTTTAGGAAATTATAACTATTTCACCCGTTTGGAAGTTGCCGGTGACAAAGCAACCTCGTTAATAACGGATTTCGGTGCTCTTGCGGTAACTCACTCGCTTAAGATCGACACCAAAGCAACTATTGTTGAATTCTCTATCAAGGCTGATGACCTTGCAAATCTCGGTACCATTCTTCAGATGGCTACCACGACTAACGGCTCTCTCGTTAAAATCCTTGACGTTGACAAGGATGGCAACCTGATAGCATTCCCGCTTAGCGAAACACCTCTTAATATCGGTTATCTCGGCAACAGCTGGATTAACCTCGGCTTCGTTTTCAACTGGCTTGAAGAAAACCTTTACTGCACGTTGCATATAGGTTACGGTCTCGGAAACGGATATAGCCAGGAGGTTGTATTCGATATGCCTTACGAGATTCCCGGCGATATGGGTATGAAGACTCTTACCTTCGCTATTCCCGCTCTTACGGCGAGATCTAATAATAAGAGCGCTGAATCTCTCGGCATGAGCTTCTGTATCGATAATCTCAAGATTTATCACGGCGTTCCCTGCATTATAGACCTCGATCCTACCGATTACGGTAAGAACGTTGACATGGGCGAGGAGAAAACCGTTGAAATTATCGAGGGTTCATTCTCAAAAACAAAGGACCAGGTTCTCGAGTCCACTCTCGCAATGAAGGTCGGCGTTGATTATGCGCTCGTTAAAAACTCAAAGTATTCTCTCGTTAACAACGCTGAGAGCGAGCTTTACAACGATGCATACGGCGCTCCCGTAAAAATCGGCGACGATATATTCGTTCCTCTTAAGCTTATTATCGACTACATTGGTTTCCCCTCTTACGCTCACCCCGATAACATGTCTTACGACATCACAACGGGAACAAGCACGACCTACATCACGGTTGGACGTGACACCGCAACCGTTGACGGCAAAAGAGTTGACCTCAGCACCGCTCCCGGATACCTCAAGAATTCGGCAGGTGAAGAGTATCTCGTAGCCGCTCTTAAGGATATTCCTCTTATCTTCCCCGGTTGGCTTACCTTCTATGACGACATGGGTCTCATAGTCGTTTACGAGGATATCACTCCCGACAACCTTGCTGACAACACTCCTATCCTTAGCAGAGATGAAAACCTTGATACCATGCTTAACTTGATGAAGAAATTCGTCTTTGATACGGTATCCGGAATCGATGCTGATGCAGGATACGTTGCAAACGGTGAAAAGGTTCTCGAGGACGTTGAAGCCAATACCGAAGACTTTGCCCGTCCTTATCTTATAGCTGATCAGGCAACCTTCGATAAGCTTGCTGCAAAGTATGCTCTTACAGAAGGCTCCGAGGGTTACGATAACCTTCTTAAATCCTACATCCAGACTATAATCAACAAAGCGGACACTCTCTACGTTTCTTATGCCAACAGAGACGGTTCCGATTACTTAGGTCTCAAGGTTGAGTCCGTTCCCAATCAGCCCGCTACAGCCGACGGCTACAATGCGAAGGGCGAGATGAGCGAGCTTGTTGAACATACCAACGCTCTTGTAACGCTTGCTTTTGCATATCAGATGACCGGCAATGAAAATTACGCATTGCTCGCTTACGATATCGCAGCTGCTCTTGCAGCTTGGGAGCATTGGGGACCTGCTTATGCATCTCACATTGCACAGGCAACCGCATCCTATGCGCTTGCATACGACTGGCTTTACAACAAATATACCGCGCTTGAGCTCGATACCGAGATTCTTGCAGCGGCAATATACAACAACGGCGTTCATCACGGTTACGTTTCCTCTGCAGGAAAGGCTTGTGAATACGGAAGAACCGGTTCGGATCTCTCGGTTTACAACACAAGCAAGGACAGCGTTAACGCGATTGGCTCTTACGGTATGATAATCGGTTCTCTTGCAATTCTTGATTACGTTGGCGCAGAGAACGCTCCCGAAAACGCATACTATGAGACAATGTATCTTATCGGTAGCAATATTCAGTCTCTCGTACAGTACGGACTTGATATTTATGCTCCCGACGGCGCATACATCGAATCTCCCGCTCACTGGGAGGTTGCAACCTCAAGCTTCTTCCGTATGGTTGCAGCTCTTGAAACCGCAGCAGGAAATGACTACGGCTTTATGGATGCATGGGGCGTAAACAAGACCTGCTACTACTCGATTCACATTGAAAATTCCGACGGATACATCTGGAACTACCATGATTCCAAGGAATACTACACTCTTACCAACGATATGTTCTTCTTCGTTGGCAGCTACTACGGCGACGATAATCTTATCGCAACCCGTCAGGAGCAGCTCAGCAAGGGAAGAACGGTAACCGTATTCGATCTTCTTTCATATCCCACTGAGGCTGTTGCAAAGGCTCCCGAGCACGCTCTCTCCTACTATATGGAAGCAATTGACGGATTCGTTACAAGATCCGATTGGAACAGCGGCGCTATTTACACCGGTATTATGGGCGGAGCAAACGGTGCTACAAACGGTCAGCTTGACTCAGGTAACTTTATTTATCAGAATAAGGGTATTTCCTGGATTGCTGATCTCGGCGCTGAAAACCCCTACATCTCCGATATTTCCGCTGCTGCAACCAGATATAAGTATTACAGAAATTCTACCGAAGGTCAGAACGTTATAATCAAGCTTGCCGATACTAAGCTTCCTTACGGACAGAAGACCGACGTAGGCGGATTTATAACCGACGTATTTGAAAATGATTTCGGTTCATTCGCAATACTTAACAATACCGACGTTTACCGCAATAACGTAGCAAGCAAGGGCGGAAGCGAAATTTCCTACGCTAAGCGCGGTGTTCTTCTTACAAACGACAGAAATACCGTAGTTCTTCAGGATGAGTTCTGCTTCGTTTACAACGGATCGATTGCTTGGGTTGCTCATACCAAGGCTGACATCACGATCGACGATACCGGCAGAGTGGCATACCTTGTTTCCAGCGGTGCTGACGGAAAAACCTACACCCTCAGAGCTACTATAGTAAGCAAGAACCCCTACTTCCAGTTCAGATCCGAGTCCGCGAATACTCCTCTTCTTTCAGGAACCTCCACGGGCGTTACCAGCGGTGAAAAGGAATATACGCGCGCAGCATACTCTAAGCTCATCGTAGAGCAGACCGGAATCACTCTCTTTGAGATGGCTGTTGTATTTGAGCTTGTTGAGAATACTAAGGATACAACTCCCGTTGCTTATTCTTGGACTTACATGAACGAGTGGGAACCTACTGCATATAACCCCGATGATTATGCAGAAACGACCAACACAAGAACTGCTCCCGAAAAGGATGCTATCGTAGATTATGCTGAAACAGCTAAAAACTGCCTCAGACGTGATACTGCGTATACCAAGATGCTTGAAGATTTGTACAAGTCTCTTACCAACGTTGGTTACCTTCTTAAGATTCATCCTTACGGAACTCTCACAGACAACGACTCATACATCTTGGCTTACGGTGATTACATCGATGCTGTTGAGCAGTATGAGGATTTCATGGAATTCGTAAATACTAACACTGCTTCACTCACTGAACTTAGCCTTGTGCTTGCAGGAATGAAGACCGCTTCAGAGGATAATTCCGAAGAGTAATAAGGTATTCTGAATTTCCAAAAAATCTAATATAAATAAACGGTGGGAATGCGTCAGCAGACTCACCGTTTTATTTATTTCGTATAATATTTAAGGCTTAAGCTCGTCAGAGCTTGAGCCTTCTTTTTTTCTTTCAAGGCAAAAACAAATGATTTGCTGATTTTTTGCAAAGAACTTGTTGTTAAATTTGCTGTAAATATTGACTGAAATGGTATAATATTAACTCAAAATTTGTTGAATGCGACGAATTTGCTCTTAAGCTATTGCAATTTGTTTTTTTGGGGTGTATAATAATAAAAAACGGATTGGAGAATAAAAAATGAAACGTGTTTTTAATTTTTCTGCAGGCCCCTCAATGCTGCCTCTTGAGGTTCTTGAGCGAGCCGCAAGCGAGCTTGTTTGCTATCAGAATTCCGGAATGTCGGTTATGGAGATGAGCCATCGCTCTCCCGTGTACGATGAAATAATCAAGGATGCCGAAAGACTTCTCAGAGAGGTTATGAATATTCCGGATAATTACAAGGTGCTATTTCTTCAAGGCGGCGCGTCAACGCAGTTTTCCGCCGTGCCCCTAAATCTGATGAAGAATAACCGCACGGCTGACTATATCGTTACCGGTCAGTTTTCCGGCAAGGCTTATAAAGAGGCGGAGAAATACGGCCATACCACGCTTGTCGCAACAAGCAAGGATAAGAATTTCTCTTATATTCCAAAGGTTGAAAAAAGCGATTTTTCTGCCGATGCCGATTACGTGCATATCTGCTTCAATAACACTATATACGGAACGAAATTCCCGTATATACCCGACACGGGTGATATCCCGCTCGTAGCCGATATGTCTTCCTGTATTTTAAGCGAGCCGATTGACGTTTCAAAGTTCGGCGTAATATATGCGGGAGCGCAGAAAAATATGGCGCCCGCGGGACTCACGGTCGTTATCGTAAGAGAGGACCTTTTGGCAAACGCCTGCCCCGAAATTCCCACGATGCTTGACTGGGCGGTAATGGCAGAGAACGGTTCTATGTATAATACGCCTCCGTGTTATTGTATATATATTGCTAAGCTTGTGTACGAGTGGATACTTTCGCTTGGCGGTCTTGAGAAGATGAAAGAGATGAATATGAAAAAGGCGAAGCTGCTTTATGATTATCTTGACAGCCAAAGCTATTATATAGCTCCCGTATCAAAGGAATCACGTTCTATGATGAACGTTACCTTCGTGACGGGTGACGAGGCTCTTGATAAGAAATTTGCCAAGGAGGCAGAGGAGCACGGTCTCAAAAATCTCAAGGGTCACCGTTCCGTCGGCGGTATGAGAGCGTCTATATATAACGCTATGCCGTACGAGGGTGTTGCGGCACTCGTTGAGTTTATGAAGGAATTTGCAAGAAACAATCCAAAGACGTAATTGAGGACGGACGTATGAAAAAAATTAAGTTAATGAATAAAATCGCCAAAATAGGCACTGAGGTTTTTGAGGAGGAAAGATTTTCTTTCACAGAATCCGATACCGAATACGACGCTATAATGGTGCGTTCGGCTGCTTTGCACGACATAAGCTTCCCAAGTTCGCTTTCTGCTATCGCGCGTGCGGGTGCGGGAGTAAACAATATTCCCGTTGACAGATGCACCGAGGAGGGAATAGTCGTATTCAACACTCCCGGCGCGAACGCTAACGGCGTAAAGGAGCTTGCTCTGTGCGCTCTCGTTATGAGCGCGCGCGACGTTGTTGGCGGTATAAAATGGGTGGAGAACCTTAAGGGTGAGTCCGGTATAGCTAAAACCGTCGAAACCGGCAAGGGCGTTTACGCAGGTAACGAGTTGCTCGGCAAAAAGCTTGGTGTTATAGGTCTTGGCGCAATCGGCGGAATGGTTGCAAATGCTGCAAATGCTCTTGGTATGACCGTTATCGGCTACGACCCCTATCTTACGGCGGCAGCCGCGTGGAATCTTGCGCCCAGCGTAAAGCAGGCGTCCGGATACGACGAAATATTTAAAAGCTGTGATTATATAACCCTGCACGTGCCCGCAACCCCTTCAACCAAAAATATGATTTGCGAAAAAACGATTTCGATGATGAAAAAAGGGGTAAGAATAATAAACCTTGCAAGAGCTGACCTCGTTTTAACCGAGGATATAAAGGCGGCAATCGAATCGGGCAAGGTTGCAAGATACGTAACCGATTTCCCGACCGACGAAACGGTTGGCGTGCGCGGAATAATCAATATTCCGCACCTTGGCGCATCAACCTACGAGTCGGAGGAGCATTGCGCTATTATGGCGGCAAAGCAGCTCAAAGAGTATCTTCTGACAGGAAATATTAAAAACAGCGTGAATTTCCCGTCGGTATCTCTTCCGCATACCGCAAAGGCGAGAGTTACCGTTATGCATAAAAATATACCTAATATGCTTTCTCAGATTACGTCGGCATTCTCAAGCGCGGGCGTAAACATCGAAAACCTTGCAAACGGCTCTAAGGGTGAGGTTGCTTATACGATAGTCGAAACGAACGATACCGCAGACACAAAAATCGTCGATACCGTAATGCAGATTGACGGAGTTTTCAAGGTTAAATGCTTCTGATTTAAATTAATACGCTACGGGGCTTTTGGTAATTCTTCCAAAAGCCTCTTTTTAGGTTGATAATTGTAAATGTTTTGTCAAAAAATGCAGTTTTGCTTGACTTGATTTAAACTCTGTGATATCATACAGTGTGGAAAAGATTCTTATTAATAAGGAGAAAAAGAAATGATAAATAAGGTGTCCACGGATAAAGCGCCCGCGGCAATCGGTCCTTATTCGCAGGCTGTGATTTGCGGCGGTCTTGTTTTTACCTCGGGTCAGATTCCGATAAATTCGGAAAGCGGAAATATCGTGCCGGGCGGTATTGCGGCTCAGACCGAGCAGGTAATGAAAAATATCGGAGAAGTGCTTCGCGCCGCAGGCTCGTCCTTTGAAAAGGTTGTAAAGACGACCTGTTTTCTTGCAAATATTTCGGATTTTGCAGCCTTTAACGAGGTTTATGCGAGGTATTTTACGGGTGATCCCGCGCGTAGCTGCGTCGCTGTAAAGGATATCCCAAAGGGTGCGCTCGTTGAGGTTGAAGTAATTGCGGAAATTTAATTAAAAATATTGTAAAAAACACTTGACATTTATATAAAAAGGTATTATAATTTATCGTAGTAAAGTAATAAAGCGAGGGTTTTGTTATGGAAAAACTTCATACTAAGGACGTTGACGCGCTTTTTGAGGCGATACTTTCACTCCAGTCGCTTGACGAGTGCTATCGCTTCTTTGAGGACGCATGCACGATTAAGGAGATTCTTGACATCGCGCAGAGACTTAAGGCGGCAAAAATGCTTAAGGTCGGAAAGAACTACGTTGAGGTATGTGCCGAAACCGGCATGAGCTCTGCAACTATAAGCCGTGTGTCAAGATGCCTCGAATACGGCGCGGGCGGATATGAGCTCGTGATTAATCGCCTTAAAGAAAAGGAAAACGAAAAGTGACAGAACAAAAACTTTTAAACAGCTCCGAGAGAGCGGCGTTCAGCCTGCGCTCTCTTTATAAGCAATACGGGTATCTTCCGTTCAAAATGAGCAAATTCGAGGAGTACGACCTCTACGTCAGAAACAAGGATTTCCTTATAAGCGACAACGTAATAACCTTTAACGATACTGACGGCAGATTGCTCGCGCTTAAGCCCGACGTAACGCTTTCTATTATTAAAAACTCCTCGTCCGAGCCGGGTTGTAAGCAGAAGGTTTACTATAACGAGAACGTTTACCGAGTATCCCAAAAGCTTCATAGGTTCAAGGAAATAATGCAGGTCGGACTTGAATGTATCGGAGATACCGATATTCTCGATACCTACGAGGTTGCTCTGCTTGCGGCTGAAAGCCTTGCGCTTATTACCGAGGATTTTGTTCTTGATTTATCTCATCTCGGCATTCTGTCAAAGGTGCTTGAATCAGCATCAGACAGCGCAGATTTTGCAAAGGAAGCAACCGTCTTCATTGCCGAAAAGAACAGACACGAGCTTATAAAGCTTTGCGAGAGATATTCGGTTGATAAAAAGTATTTTGAAATCATTCCCGAGCTTGCGGGAATGTACGGCGATATGCCGACGGTGCTTGCGCGTCTTAAGCCTATATGCGACTGTGTCGGAGCCGACGGGCAATACACTGAGCTTAAAACGCTTTGCGACCTGCTTGGCACGTCGCCCAACGCCGATAGGATAAAAATAGATTTCTCGGTTGTAAACAATATGAATTATTATAACGGCATCGTGTTCAAGGGCTTCGTCGCGGGGCTTTCCGAAGGACCTCTTGCCGGCGGAGAGTACGGAACTCTTATGAAAAAGATGGGCAAGCCCTCGGGGGCTGTCGGTTTTGCGATATACCTCGATATGCTTGACGAGCTTCCTTCCGTATCACGCGGATACGACGTTGACGTTCTTATAGTTTACGGTGAAAAATGTGACACGGGCTCCGTTATAGAGCTTAAAAACAAGCTTATATCCGAGGGACTCTCGGTATCCGTGCAGAAAGCAATTCCCTCAAAGCTTCGTTACAAAGAAATAATTAAGTTGGAAAAATAATTTATGATAAATATAGCTCTTCCAAAGGGCAGACTTGGCGAAAAGGTCTACTCTATGTTTGAGAGCGCGGGATATCCCTCGCCCTCTATTAAGGAAAATAACAGAAAACTTATATTTGAGAATAAAGAGGTCGGGGTAAGATATTTCTGGGTTAAACCCTCGGACGTGTCAATTTACGTTGAGAGGGGAGCCGCCGATATAGGCGTTGCGGGCAAGGATATTCTTCTTGAGTACGAGCCCGATATATACGAGCTTCTTGACCTAAATATCGGCAAGTGCAGAATGGCGGTTGCCGCAAAGCGCGACTTCTTTGACGATAACCTTAAAACCCTTAAGGTCGCGACGAAATTTGCGAACATTGCAAGCAAATATTACTCCTCGCTCGGCCGCGATATAGATATAATCAAGCTTAACGGCTCGATTGAAATTGCACCGATACTCGGTCTTTCCGACGTTATAGTCGATATCGTGGAAACAGGAACGACTCTTAGGGAAAACGACCTTGAGGTCTTTGAAACCATAGCTCCGATAAGCGCGCGTCTTATAGCCAACAAGGCGAGCTTTATGTTTAAGACGGCGGAAATCGAAAAAATCGTTGAGCAGATGAAAAGAGAGATAAAAAATGATTAAGATATATAAATATGGCGAGGTTTCCTCTGATGAAATCTTTGCGCGCGATAATATAGCTTCGGGCGTGGAGGGCGTCGTCAGCGAGATAATCGCGGAGGTAATAAAGAGCGGAGATAAGGCGCTTTACGCCTATTCGGAAAAATTTGATAAAGTATCCCTCGACTCTCTTGAGGTCACGGAGGAAGAGATTGAAGAGGCTTTTTCGTCGGTTGACGCTGAGTTCGTTGAAATTATAAAGGAAGCCGCGGAAAATATTCGCGAGTTCCACAAAAGACAGGTCAGAAACAGCTTCGTTATAAACGAGTGCGACGGAATAGTAGTCGGACAGAAGGTTATGCCTATTGAAAAGGTCGGACTTTACGTTCCCGGCGGCACTGCCGCGTATCCCTCGACCGTTCTTATGGATTCCGTTCCCGCAAAGATTGCGGGCTGCCGCGAGATAGTTATGGTTACCCCTCCCGGCAAGAACGGAAAGGTCAACCCAGTAATACTTGCCGCAGCAAAGATTGCGGGAGTGGATAAAATATTTAAGGTAGGCGGAGCGCAGGCAATTGCGGCGCTCGCGTACGGTACGGAGAGCGTTCCGAAGGTTGACAAAATCGTCGGACCGGGTAACGCCTTCGTTGCCGAGGCAAAAAAACAGGTTTTCGGAAAGGTGTCTATCGATATGATAGCCGGTCCGTCGGAAATCCTTGTTGTCGCCGACTCTACCTGCAACCCGAAATTCGTCGCCGCCGATATGCTTTCTCAAGCTGAGCATGATAAAATGGCGAGCGCGGTTCTCGTAACCGACAGCTTTGAGTTCGCAAAGCTTGTAAGCGAGGAGCTTGAGCGTCAGATTCCGTCTCTCCCGAGATGCGAAATCGCAAGGGCGTCAATAGACAATAACGGAAAGATAATAGTAGCCGAAGGAAATCTTTCGCTTGCTATCGATATCGCAAACGAGATCGCCCCCGAGCATCTTGAGCTTTGCGTAGATAATCCGTTTGACTATCTTGATAAGGTTAAGCACGCCGGCTCGATATTTATGGGCAAAAATTGCCCCGAGGCTTTAGGAGATTACTTTGCAGGACCGAACCACACGCTTCCCACGAGCGGAACGGCGAGATTCTCCTCTCCCCTCGGCGTCGAGGATTTTGTGAAAACCTCGCAGTTTACCTATTATACCAAGGAAGCCCTATCCCGTGTAGCAGATAAGGTGGCTTATTTTGCTAACAAAGAGGGACTTGACGCGCACGCAAAAAGTGCAACTATTCGTTTTGAGGACTGATTATGAGCAGATTTTTCAGCGAGAAATATTCCTCGCTTGACGCATACACCCCCGGCGAGCAGCCGAAGGACAAAAAATACGTAAAGCTTAATACAAACGAGTCACCCTTTCCGCCTTCGCAGTCGGTGATTGACGCGGTAAGCGGTGAGGCGTGTGACTTAAGACTTTATTCCGACCCGGAGTCTTATTACCTTTCGGAGAAATGTGCCGAGGTCTACGGGGTATCGCGGGATATGGTTCTTATGACCAACGGCTCGGATGAGATTTTGAATTTTGCCTTTATGGCGTTTTGCGACGAAAAAAAGCCGATAGTATTTCCCGATATCACCTACGGCTTTTATCCGGTTTTTGCCGAGCTTAACCGTATACCGTACCAAACGATTCCTTTGACCGAGGATTTCAGAGTCGATTACCGCGATTACGTCGGAATCGGCAAAAATATAGTTATAGCGAATCCAAACGCACCGACGGGAATAGCTCTTCCGCTCTCCGAGATTGAAGAGATTGTAAGGTCGAATTCCGAAAACGTCGTTATAATAGACGAGGCGTACGTGGATTTCGGTGGGGAGAGCGCAGTCGGACTCACTCACAAGTACGATAATCTTATCGTAACTATGACCTTTTCAAAATCGCGCTCAATGGCAGGCGCAAGACTTGGTTTCGGTATTGCAAATCCCGAGCTTATCCGGGATATGAACACTATAAAGTATTCAACCAACCCTTACAACGTAAACAGAATGACCTCGGCTGCGGGAATTGCAGCGCTTTGCGACAATTCCTATTATATGGACAACTGTAAAATAATAGAGGAAAACAGAGAATACACAAGGGACGCTCTTATAGCCTTGGGATTCTCGGTTCTTCCTTCAAAGGCGAATTTCCTCTTTGCCGCGCATCCCGAAATCTCGGGGGAGAAGCTTTATCTCAGGCTTAAGGAGGAGGGGATACTCGTCCGTCATTTCTCAAAAGACAGAATAAAGGAGTACAACCGTATTACCGTTGGAACTCGCGGCGATATGGATGCGCTTCTTGAAAAAATCAGGATTATTCTTAGGGAGAGCAAAAAATGAGAACCTCTGAAATAAAAAGAAAAACCGCCGAAACCGATATA